>JAILDQ010000092.1 GCA_024689365.1 Treponema sp.
TCTTCGACAAATTCGATTATGCGCGGATACTTGTAGCTGGCCGTTTGGCTTTTTACAAATTCCTGCAATTCAATTTCAAGCTGCTTTGAGGCTTCGTAGCCCTTGTTCAAAACAATCGTGGCTTTGACCAACTGGCCGCGCTTTGAGTCAAGAACGCCCGTAACCGCGCATTCCAAAACCGCCGCGTGCTGCTGCAAAACGCTTTCAACTTCAAAAGGACTGATTCTGTAGCCGGAACTTTTGATGATGTCGTCAGCGCGGCCAACGAACCAAATGTATCCGTCTTCGTCCATATAAGCGGTGTCGCCCGTATGGTAAACGCCGTTGTCAAAAGCTTCGGCGGTAAGAACAACGTCTTTGTAGTAGCCAGAGAACAAGCCAAGGGGATGCGAGTTTTCAACGTTGATTACAATCTGGCCTGTTTCGTTCACGCCGCAAGCGTCTCCGTTTGGCTTTGCGATTCGGACATCGTATCCAGGAGCGGGCTTTCCCATCGAGCCAGGCTTTGGCTCCATTCCCGGGAAGTTTCCGACGATGACGGTCGCTTCTGTCTGGCCGTAAGCCTCAAACATTTTGATTCCCGTCTGCTCGTAAAAGCGATTGTAAACCTCGGCATTCAAGGCTTCTCCGGCTGTGACGCAATACTTGAGGGACGACAAATCGTACTTTGAAAGATTTTGGCGAATCAAATATCGGTAAACCGTCGGCGGCGCGCAGAAAGTTGTAATCTTGTAATGGGCGATTTTTTGCAAAACCAAGTCAGGCTTGAACGAATCCATGTCGTAAACAAAAACGGCGCTTCCCGCAAGCCACTGGCCGTAAAGTTTTCCCCAAACGGCTTTGCCCCAACCGGTTTCGGCGATGCTCAAATGCAAGCCGTCTTCAACAACGTTTTGCCAAAATTTCGCGGTGACAATGTGGCCAAGGGGATAAAGGAAATTGTGGCCGACCATTTTGGGGTAGCCTGAAGTTCCGCTCGTAAAATACAAAAGCATGACATCGTCGTTTGTCGTTCCTTCAGAGCCTTGAATGCGCTCAAAAATCGGAAGGCAAAATTCATACTCGCGGTGAAAGTTAACCCAACCAGGCCTGTCGCCGCCGACTGTGACCAAATTTTTTACGGTGGGCGACTTGGGCATTGAAGACTCAATTTCTTTCATCAACTTGTCGTCGTCAACAGCGACAATCATCTTTATAGAAGCCGCGTTGTTACGGTACTCAAAATCTTTTTTAAGAAGCATTACGGTTGCGGGAACCGCAATCGCTCCGATTCTGTGCAAGGCCAAAATAAAAAGCCAAAACTCATAGCGGCGGCGCAAAACCAACATAACGGAATCGCCTTTTCTGATTCCGTGAGCTGTCAAAAAGTTAGCCGTCTTTTTTGACATTTCTGACATTTCTTTAAAGTTGAATATTTTTTCTTCGCCCTTGTCATCGCACCAAACCATAGCGCGTTTTTCAGGCTCGTCAACAGCGTAACGGTCTACAACATCGTAAGCAAAATTGAAATTTGCAGGAATCTTGATCTTAAAATGTTCCTTCAAATCCTCGTAATTCTCAAAATCTCTGGGGTCTTCTAAAAATTCTTTGTATAGTGATGACATTGTTTTCCTCTATTAAATTAGACAAAAAAAATTGAATTTAGTTGCAATTTGTTTTATAATTTTCCACAATATGAAAGAAACTCCTGACTACAGCGCAATTCACGCTGACGACGACATAATCGTTCTCAACAAAAAAAGCGGCCTTTGCGTTGCCGCCGACCGATACGACGAAGAAGCCCCCCGCTTGGATTTGATTGCCCAAGAGGAATTTGGCCAGCTTTTCGCGGTCCACAGAATCGACAAAGACACAAGCGGCATCGTAGTTTACGCCCGCAATCCGGAAGCCCACAAAAATTTGTGCGAACAATTCGCCGCTCGAAAAGTTCATAAAATTTACCATTGTCTTGTTCGCGGACGGCCCCTTTGGGCGGATCTAAAAGTCACCCTTCCCCTTATGCCTGACGGAGACGCCCGCCACAGAACAGTTGTTAATAAAAGTCATGGAAAAGATTCTGTCACCGACTTTCATTTTATAGGCGCGTGCGGTCCTTTCTCTTGGATTGAAGCAAAACCCCTTACTGGCAGAACCCACCAAATCAGGGCGCACTTGGGAGCCAACAATTTGTCGATTGTGGCCGATCCCCTTTACAGCGGAAACCAGCGGGGCGTTTACCTTTCGGAACTTAAAAAGCGCTACAACGGCGATTTGGAAATGGAAAGGCCATTGATAAACCGCCTTGCCCTTCACGCTTGGAAAATTCAATTCACTCATCCAAAAACAAACGAACTTGTTGAATTCACGGCTCCCTATCCAAAAGATTTAGAAGTGACCAGAAAGCAATTGGCTAAACTTTTTGGCGTCAATCCATTGGAACAAAAAAAATAGGATGAAAACAAAACTTGTAATTCTGTGCCTGTTTCTCCTCACGCTATTTGCAAATTCCGGCTTCTCCGCAGAAGGAAAGCAAAGCGAACTTAAATATGGAAATTGGTCTTTTTTTCTTGAAGGGGGTTTTGGAGCCAGAATTGGAGTTTACGACGAAATTGTTTGGACTCAAAGAAATTATGACGGCGAACGCTATAAGCAAAGCGAACTTAAATACAATTTGCTTCCTTCATTTTATACATCTCTCGCATTTTCTGTAAATTACAAAAGACTTGGCTTTCAACTTTCCAACAAATTATTTTTCGCGTATAAAGCCGGAACATTGACTGATTCCGATTGGCGAAATGACAGTTTTTGCAAAAACGGCGACACCAGCACAAAAACGGATTACTCAGAACACACTTTATTTCTTGCCAATAAGTTTAAAGGAATCTCCGGCTTTGACATTGACCTTAAGGGCCACTTTAATTTTTATCCAACTTTTTGGTTAACTTTGGCGCCGCTTCTTTCTTTCAACGCCCAATACATGAATTTTATGGCTAAAGACGGAACAGGCTATTACGGTTCCTATGACCAAATAGCCAACAGAATTTATTCCGCGTCAGATCCATTAAGAAGAACAGTTCATTCATTTGAAGGGGAACGAGTGATTGAATATGAAGTCTACAATCTTTTTATTTGGACAGGGCTGAAAGCAAAGTTCTCTCCCCTCTATTGGCTGAATTTCGAACTTGCCAGCGAACTGGCTCCTTGCTCAATCTTGATTGACTTTGACAGACACTTAACTAACAATAAAAATTTCAAGGAAGTCGCATTTTCGTTGTTTTACGCCTTTCGACAAACTCTAAGAACAGAATTCAAAATCGAAAAGAATTTTTCAATTTGCCAAACTTGCGTTTTCACTTTTACAGGCGAAAGCGAAGGGCAAATGTATTTAAAAAACAACGAATATTCTGATTACAAAAAAATCGGAAACGGAAACGGCGGCGGACAAGTGATTTTACTGGACTTTGAGCTTTCCGCAAAAATTTCTTGGTAAATTTTGCGCTAGCAAAAATGTGAAAAATGCGTTATAATTTATTCTAGTTTGGAAATTGATTTTTCCAACAAACGTTAGAGGTGAACATGAAAAAGATAATCACAATCAGCCGCGAACACGGAAGCGGCGGAAGCGCCATCGGCAAAATCGTTGCTGAAAAACTTGGCTGGAAATATTACGACAAACAGCTCATCGACCTTGCCGCCGACGAAAGCGGCTTGTCG
>JAILDQ010000099.1 GCA_024689365.1 Treponema sp.
CCTTGCCTCGATTTTAAAATATTTTGAAAACGCGGGAAGCCGCCATTCCGACGCGGCGGGAGATTCCGCGATTGAAGTGAGCGAAACGCAAGGCGTGGCCTGGGTCTTGACCGATTGGAAGGCTTGCGTAAAAGAGTTCCCGAAATACGGGCAAAAGATTAAAGTTGAAACTTGGAGCGAAGGCTTGATTTCGGCCTTTGGAACTTCAAGAAATTATTACTTGTACGCCGACGAAAAGCTTTGCGTCGAAGGCACAAGCAAATGGATTCGCCTTGACATAAACAAGGGCCGGCCGGTAAAGGTAGACGACGACTTGATCAACCGTTACGGTCCGGAACCAGGAAAGACAGTTTTTAACGGCGAGCGCCTTTCAAAAATTTCCTTGCCAGAAAATTTTTCTTCTGAAACAAAAATCGACTTGCGCCGTTCCGACTTTGACTTTAACAAGCATGTTCACAATTTAAATTACTTTGACTTTGCTCTTGAAGCGCTGCCCCAAGACGCTCTCAAGACCGCAGTCTTTAAGAACGCTCGCATAAGCTACAAGACCGCGCTAAAGGAAGGCGACGGCGCGATTGCAAAATACGCCGCCGTCGACGGAAAAAGCGTCGTGGCGATATACGCGGCAGGCGCTGACGGAACAGCCGGCGCGCTGGCGTGCGCGGTGGAGTTGTGGTAGAGGGCGAGCGCTTCGCATATTAATGCATGGGACAATCCAAAGCGCCGTTATGTTTTATCCCACGCCTATAGACTGCGATATTTTTTGAGAACTTTTAAAAAAAATGCGCGCGTGGGAAAACATCCCCCTACAGCGCGCATTAAGTCACAATTTATTTTTACTTTGGCATATTGCGAACAATGCGGAAGCCGTATACTTTTGAAGTAGAACCGGGAACCCTGGCATTCAGCACATTAAAAACAGGAACATCTTCATCATACCCTCCGCCCAACGTGAAGAAATTTGTCCCCGAATAATGATACAACTCGTTAAGATTGCCAAGCATGTCATACAAGCCGTAGCCGTTCGGCTTTTTTTGGGCCACCGGATGTAAATGCCCGCCAGAATTTCTTGCATACCATGCAACATCATCAAGATTGTTGCTGCCAGCGTATTTATATTTTTCGCCGCCTTTTCCAGCAAATTTCCATTCGTTAAACGTCGGAATTCTAAAGCCATTTGCGGAAGAATCAATCTTAAACGTTCCATTAAGCTTATACACAGGCTTGAGACCCTTAATTTCACTTAGTTTGTTGCAAAACTCAAACACTTTAAGCAAAACATCACCTTGCCCCATAGGAAGACTCACAGGTATGTTAGGGTTCTTATTATAGTCGCCATTCATCACGCCATAAAACAAATCTTCCGTCACTTCTGTTTTATAGACTTGAATTGCTTTCCCGTCCACAGTTACATTGACCATATAATCAAAGAGGTTTTCTATCTTTGTTTCAAAATCGCGCTTTGGTTTCTCGCGCAATTCTTGTTCTATGCGCTCATTTTCAAGGCGTTCAGCTTCTACCCGGCGTTCATTTTCAAGACGCTCGCCCTCAGACAAGGAACGCGCCACGCGAAAGCCAATGTAGCTTACGCCGATGTCGGCGTAGTAGCTGTGCTCGCTGGACACCAAGCAGCGGTTGTGGAAGCCGTTGGTGACGCTATAGCCGCCCCCGCGGCTATAGCTGTAATTGCGTTCGCCGCGAGGCTCATCCCACACCCACTCCCACACATTTCCGCTCATGTCGTAAAGGCCGTAGCCGTTTGGCTTTTTTTGAGCAACAGGATGAGTCTCGCCGTCACTGTTTTCTTCACACCAACCGACCTCGTCAAGGTTGTCGCTTCCTGAATACTTGAAGTTTTGACCGCCCTTTGCCGCAAATGTCCATTCATCACTTGTCGGAAGCCTAAAACCGTCCGCTTTTAGGTTCTGTTCGATTTTGACACTAATGCTTGCAACTTGCTGAGGCGTATAGCCCCACTTTGCAACGTCGGTCTCACCGCTCACAGAATACACAGGTTCATATCCACATTTTTGACTCAGCTTGTTGCAAAAATAAATCGCGTCATACCAAGAGACACTGTCAACAGGCTTTTCCAGGCCAATAAAATCGCTAGGGTTTGCGCCCACAATTACCGAGGAATACAAACTTTGAGTAACTTCAGTTTTATGTATTTGGAAAGCAAATCCATTTTCATTGATGGAGACCATAGCTTCGGAAATTTTTTCCTTATCAAAAGAAACCACAACCGGCACTGCGAGTTTGTCCAACGGTATTTGAACGTCAGGAAGTTCGTTCACAAATGTCCTGCTGTGTCCATCGTCTTTGTCTGGATTGTATTTTCCATACGCAAGATAGCATGCCGCAATATTCGCGCGAGCCTTGCCGCTGTCAATCAAATCCGCGATAGCTTGACTAACGCCGGAGAACACTATTTGGTAAGATGATTCTTTTGCTTCCGTTCCTAAAAGCCACCGCTTTCCTTTTACAAGCTCCTTTCCGTTTTCGTCCACAATGTTGACCACAAAATCATACAAACCACGCTTACCGTCATGATAAATCTCTCCATCGGAAAGACAAAGATTAGCGCGATGACAAAAAGCGTTATAGTAACCGGTTTCAAACACCACTTTTTTATTGATTTCATATCCCGGAACTTGAAGCCCCGGTAGATACTTTCTCTTCTCAGTCATATCTACATCAGCATATACCAAAGCGCCGTTGACATTGTAAACATTATTGTTTTTATAGCTGACAGAGCGTTCTGGCCATTCTTCCCAACCGACAAACACTTCAAAATTGGCGTATTGCTTTTTATAATAATCAACCATTGTTTTAAGGCCTTGGACAATAACATTTTTTATTGTCTCATACCGCCGCCCTTCTTTATATCCAATTTTCACGCCGTAGGTCATTGTCTTTGTTTTAGTCTTACGGTCCAATTGAACAGAATCTTTTACGATATAAAGTTGACTAATGTCAACACAGCAAACGCTTGAAAAATATTTTTCCGCGTCAATCACCAATTTTTTCCATTCGTCGTTAACCGTAAACTCATCGTAGCTTGAAAAACCTGGCTTTCCAGAAAGTATGGCGTCTCTTAATTTTGCATAGCCCTCGTCAGCCTCTTTTTTATTCTCCGGCGCTTCGTCTGTCTCTAGAGCGTCATAATAAGAGCCAAGCGCATACACCCACTTTTTTTGAGTTTCATACTTTTTGGCTTCCGCAAGATAGTCTGCATAGCCTTTCGCGAACAAGGGCAAAACGCCAAACACGGCGATTAGAACCAACAATAGCTTTTTCATATATTCCTCCAAAAATTAATTGCAAAACATCACATCAAGCCGAGAGCGCCCAAGAAACAAATTACCAATATTGCGACGCAAGAAATGCCAAGCCATTTTAACCCTTGCACAACAGATTCCAACACTCCCACCTGATGCAAAATTACTATGCCCAAAACCGCGACGGCGACAAATATCAAGAATGCAATCAAGCACCCCATTTTCATATTGGCGCCAAAAATTGCTACAAGACGTTTTTGGTCAGCGACGCTGTCAATGCCCACTTTTTCATAGTCCCTTTCCTTCATCTGGGAAAGCACCTTTTTGTCCATAAGCTTGTTCTTTTCAAAAATGGGAATGTATGTCTCAAGCCCATATTTTTTTAGTTTTGCGATTACCTTGTCTTTTTGTTCCATAAAATGCCTCCATAACTTTTTCTTACTATCTTTTAGATTGTAATATAATAACCTCTATTTGTTTTTATTTCAAGTCCTAAAAGCTTTTATAATACAATCTTATGGAATTCACTTCAGATTCAGTAGTATCAAAATTGCAAGCGTTCACGGATAAATTGCGCGACCTAAGAAACCAAAACGGCATATCCGCGCGCGAAATGAGCCTTTCCCTTGGCCAAAACGTAAACTACATAAACCTAATCGAAAACGGAAAAAGAAAACCGTCATTGGACATGTTTCTATATATATGCGAATACCTAAAAGTTTCACCTGAGTATTTTTTTAGCCCAACGCAAGACCAAAAGCCAAAGCTCCAATCATACCATGATAAAATTTTAAATGAACTTTCTAAAAGCCAAAAGGCCCTGCTCGTAAAATTCATTCTTTCGCTAAAATAAATCATTCGAAAAAAGCAAAACAAAACACTCGAAAAAGGCAAAACAAATTTGTCGAAAAAAGCAAAATTTACTTGAAATTTGTAGGGAAGCGCAATATTTCTGACAGGCGTGACGCAACAATTCAAAAGATTATCGGGTCAAGCCCGATAATGACAGCGTTTTCTCCCCTTCCAGCGGAGCCGTAAACTGAACGCTTATCCTACAAGCCATGAATACGCGGGGACAATCGGAATTTCAAGCCCATCCTCTTTGAGCGTTTTTTCCTCGCTGTTTGTGATTAACAGCAAATTCTTGCAACCTGTTTTTTCAGACGCGAGCAAGAGTCCTTTTATCTCGCGCTTCAAAGTCTTTGGATTTGAAATATCGTAGCTCACTTGAACAATTTGCATCACGGTTTTTCCTCGGCATACCACAAAGTCAGCCTCGCCCGCAGTTTCTTCATAGTAATAAACGTCACATTCCTGCGGCTTGTAACGCCGCAAAAGTTCAATGTAAACAAGAGTCTCAAGCCGCCAACCAAGGTTCTCGCCCGCAAAAGCGTTCGCCCTGTTGTTCATAAGGGCAACGTCAACCGCATAAGCTTTTTCGTCACGAATTCGAATTTTGCTTTTTGGCGAAAACTTGTGAAGCCCCAGAACAAGATAAGCGTTCTTGCAAAAATTCACATAGTTTTCCGCGGTGTGGTCTGACTTAAGTCCAAACTCGTTTTGCAAGCCTGAATAATTTATTTTTGAGGGGGAATTATTCAACAGATGGTTAGCGATGTTTTCAAAAGCCGCCTTGTATTTTATGGAATAACGCTTTTCGACATCCTTTGTAAGAATGTTGCCCACCAAAGCGTTTATGTAAGCTTGCTTTCGCTTTAGGTCAATCAACTCAGGAAAGCCGCCTTCGTTCAGATAACTTTCAAAAACTGCTTGCAAAAGCCCCTTTTCCTTTGTCGTTCCATGAGCCGTGGAAAGTTTCTTATAATCGCAATACTCTTTAAAAGAGAACGGAAAAAGTTCCGTCGCCAAATGGCGGCCTGTCAAATGAGTGGCAAGTTCTCCGCTCAAAAGTTTTGCGTTGCTTCCTGTCAACAAAACGCGCATCTCGTTTCTTAAAAGACGGTTCACAAAAAGATACCATTCGTCCACATTCTGAATCTCGTCAATAAATAGATGGTTAAAGTCGCCGTAAACTTTATAAAGACATTCCAAAATCTGGTTCAAGTCTTGGGCAGTTATTCCAAAAAAGCGCTCGTCGTCAAAGTTCAAATAAGCGAATTTTAACCCGGATTTTTTTATCACATTAAAGCACAGCGTTGACTTTCCGCTTCTGCGGATTCCGATAACGACTTGCGCCAATGGGCTGTCCAAATCAACCAAGCCTTCTTCCTCCCGCTCGCAACGCTCAATTTTGAGTTTGTGAATAAATTCTTCGCGCTGCTCTTTTATGACAGTTTCTATGACTTCTTTGTCCATGCATATAGACTGCGATATTTTTGAGTTTTTGTCAAGCCAAACTGCGATATTTTTGAATTTTTAAGGGTTTTAACTGCGATATTTTTGTAAGGAGATACGCCATCACACCTTTGAAAGCGGCGCGGCAAACTGAACGCTGCGCTCGGTTGCCAAATCGTCAAACTTAATCGTGTAACAATAAGCCTTGTCGTTTACCAGGACAATCGTTCCATCGCCAAAAACCTTGTGGCGGACTCGGTCGCCCTTCTTGAACTGCGTGGCCGCGGCCTTTAGGCGGCCTTCGTCATACTTGATTATTTTTTGCGACTGTTCCACAAGGCTTTTGTCAAGCGGCTTTTCTAGGCATAAGTTTTTCATGCCCTCGCCCGCCGCCTCAAAGACAAAACGGCTTGGATGCTTAAAGATTCCGTCATTGGCCTTGCCTTCCGCGTCGCTTATGAACAGCATGTCTTTGGCTCGCGTCATCGCGACATACGCGATTCTGCGCTCCTCTTCCATATCCTCTGGGGTCTGAACCTTGCGGCTCGGAAAAATTCCTTCGTTCATCGCGCAAAGAAAAACGTTTTTAAACTCCATACCCTTTGCCGCGTGAATCGTTAAAAGCTTAACAGTTTCTTTTTTGTCCTCACGGTCTAAATCAGTAAAGAGTGCGGCTCGCTGTAAAAAATCCTCAAGGGTAGCGTCGTCGTCAAAGCCCGCTTGGTTTAC
>JAILDQ010000142.1 GCA_024689365.1 Treponema sp.
CAAAAGATAAGCCTTACGACTTGGGAAGAAAAACCGGCGGGCCTTCAGCTTTCGCGCAAATACGAAATGAAAGACAGCCAAAGCGGCGAGCTCTTGATTAAAGGTTGGAGCTATTGGACGGTGATTGACTTTAACAAAAGAAAAATCATTCCGCCAAAACTTTTCACCTTGCGGCCCGAGCCAACACTAACAACAGAATACGACGGCGTAAAGCCCGGAAAAATTTCCCTTTCAGAAACAATGAAAGAAATCGGAAGCCACAAAATTCTTTTTTCCGACATGGACGCAAACGGCCACACAAACAATTCAAAGTACATAAACTTCGTTTTAGACTCCCTTCCGCCTGAATACCAAAACAAGACCTACAAGGATTTTAAAATCAACTATTCAAAGGAAGCCGTATTGAATGACGAGATTTCAATCGAAGCGGATTTGACAGGAACTGAAAATAAAATTATTGTCGCCGGGAAAAACAAGGGCGAAACTTGCTTTGAATGCGAACTTTATTTTTAACGGCAAAAAGTTTTTTTAAAGTGACATTTTTCCTTTCTCTAGTTGTCTAATAATGCGACGGAGTTTTTTAACGTGAACGCTTCAGCTGAAAATTACAATTTTTCTGAACTCTATCAAAAATACGGGCCGATGGTTCTAAGACGCTGTCGAGCGATTTTAAAGGACGAAGAAAAAGCCTTGGACGCAATGCAGGATGTTTTTTTGCAAATCATAGAAAACAAACGCAAAATAAAATCCGTTTGCGCAAGCCTTTTTTACGTCACCGCGACGCATGTATGCCTCAACAAAATCAAGTCCGACAAAATTCGTTCCGGGCCGGATTTTGAAAGCATCGCGCAAATAATGGCGGACGACTTTTCCGAAATGGAAAAGGACAAAATCGAAGCGTCTTTAATCATCGAAAAGATTTTTGAAAAACGCGACCAGAAGGATTCTTTAATCGCGACGCTTCATTTTGTTGACGGATACACATTGGAAGAAACTGCCGAACAAATCGGAATGTCTGTTTCCGGCGTTAGGAAAAGAATCAGGGAATTGCAAAAATATTCCAAAAAAATCATAAAGGGCGTTGACGCCTGACAAAAGGAGCTTGCATGATTCCACAGTTATTGTTAGAAGAAATTCTTCTTGGCGAAAAAGAAGCCAAAAATTATTACGCAAAATACGGAAAGGAAAATTTAGACGCGGAGCTTGCAAAATTGCGCGAATCAAACGAGCAAATTCTTTCGACCTATCCCGCTGAAAAATTCAACTTTTCAAAGCCTAACATCGTTCAAATGGATAAGCCAAAAAGCGCGAACATTTACAAACGAATTAACAAGGCAAAGCCGTTTATTTTTGCGGCCGCGGCAGTTTTAGCCTTGGCAGTATGCGCTCCCGTAATGTTGAACACAAGTAAATTTTTGGGCGGAAAAAACACCACCCGTCTAAAGGGAAATAGCCATCATCAAATTCACATCTACAAGCAAGACGGAAAAGACGCCGTTCTTCTTAAAAATGGCGGAGAAGCAAAAGAAAATGATTTGGTTCAAATCACTTACACGCCCGGCTGCTACAACTACGGCGTAATTTTTAGCGTTGACGGAAACGGAAACCTTACCAGACATTTTCCTGACGCGTCTTGGAAAGCGCAAAAACTTGAAAAGACAGGAGAGGAAGTTCCCTTGGCTTTTTCATACGAATTGGACGACGCGCCAAAATACGAATGCTTTGTTTTTGTCGCGTCCAAAAATCCATTCGACTTTTCCAAAATCGAAAGCGTTGACAAAAAAAATCTTAGCGTAGATTTCTTGAAGCAAGGCTCGTATTTGCCAAAAGATTGTGACGGATCGATTTTCGTATTGAACAAATTTTAATTTGAACATAAAGTCTTTAGGAGAGGCTGAAAATGCATTTTACAAAGTATAAGAGTCTTGCATTCGCTTTTATCATCGCCCTAACGGCAAATTCAATTTTCGCGCAAAACGAAAGCGCAGGCGTAGAAAGATACGGCCTTTACATCGGCTCAAACGACGGCGGAAAAAGCCACCAACGGCTTTTGTACGCGGGAAGCGACGCAATCTCCTTTCAAAAAATAATGACAGACATCGGCGGAATTTCAAAATCAAACGGCATTCTTTTGCTTGACCCTACAAAGGAAGACGTTGACAACGCCTTTGAGATTATTTCCGACATGATGCAAAAAAAGAAAATGGAGGCAAAGCGCTCTGAATTTGTGTTCTATTATTCAGGCCACTCCGACGAAAATTCCCTGTTGCTCGGAAAAACAAGTTACGACTACTCTTCGCTAAAGGCGGCAATTTCAAACGTTCCAAGCGATGTCCATGTCGTAATCCTCGACTCTTGCTTTTCCGGAAATTTCATCAGAACAAAGGGCGGACAAAAACAAAAGCCCTTTTTGATTGACGATTCATCTGTCGTAAAAGGACACGCGTATTTGTCGTCAAGCTCGTCGCAGGAATCGTCGCAAGAGTCCGACGAAATCGGCTCTTCTTTTTTTACAAACGCGATGATTACAGGATTAAGAGGAGCTGCTGACACTTCCGGCGATAAAAAAGTAACGCTGAACGAATTGTATTCCTACGCCTTTAACGAAACTCTTTCAAAGACAGAAAACACGGCCGACCCCCAGCATCCAAACTACAACATCACTTTGGTTGGTTCAGGAGACCTTGTTCTTTCAGACGTTTCTTCTTCAGACTGCATTCTCACCATTTCGCGCGAACTTACAGGCCGAGTGATTGTCCGCGACAAAAACGGAAAGCTTGTTTCGGAAATAAACAAAATCACGCAAACTCCGATTTATCTTGCGCTGGAAGAAGGAAGTTACGGCGTGACTGTAATCGGCGAACATTCCACCTTGCAAGGAAGCTTTGTTCTTGGTCCTCAAAAAAATTACGCGCTCTCAACTTCAAGCCTTTCTCAAATAGCCAGAGTTGAAAACAGAACGCGCGGCGATGAAACGGGAGAAGAGACAAAAGAGGAGCCGCAGGAAATTCCAACGGAAGAAAGCGGCATAATTGACAAGCCCTTTGTCTTTTCTTTTGTCTGCAATGAATTTGAAAACGGACAAAATGAAAAGACAGAATCAATCATTTCACTTGCCTTGCTTCGTTCCCGCTTGTTTAAAGTTGAAGGAGCGATGATTTCTGGAGTTGGAAACGAAGCGCAAATCGCAAACGGCATTCAAGCGGCCTACGTCTACAATATGGCGGACGAAATGGCTGGCGTGCAATGGTCCAATATTTTCAACTATTCAGGCTCTCTAACAGGCGTTCAAAGTTCAGGAATTTTAAACATTGCGACCGGAGATGTATACGGCCTCCAAGGAACAGGAATCGTAAACATTTCCTCTGGAGAATTTAAGGGCGTCCAGGCGGCTGGAATAGTCAATACGGCCGCCAACAACTTTAAGGGGCTCCAGGCTGCCGGAATCCTAAACTTGAGCAAAGGGGAATTTGTCGGTCTTCAAGGCGCAGGCATTGTGAACGCCGCCGCTGGAAATTTCACCGGCCTTCAAGGCGCGGGAATAGTCAACGTCAACGTCGGCGATTACAAAGGCTTGCAGGCGGCTCCCTTTGTCAACGTTGCAACAGGAAACGTCAAAGGCGTTCAATT
>JAILDQ010000143.1 GCA_024689365.1 Treponema sp.
GCTTTGGGGGATGGAAGATTTATCCGAGTACTTAAAAGAAAGCGACTGCATTGATTATACAAATCCTCTCGTAGCGGAAAAAGCGAACGAACTAAAAGCTTTCTCCTCAAACAAGATTGACTACGTAGAAAGAGCGTACAACTTTGTCCGCGACGAAATTCCGCACACATGGGACGCAAAGCTCACTGTGGTTTCACAAAAAGCAAGTGACGTACTCAAAAACAAAACCGGAATATGCTGGACAAAATCATGCCTGCTTGCAGCCTTGCTCCGCGCGAATAGAATCCCGTCAGGAATAAGCTACCAGTATTTGACGCGCGCTGACGACGCAAGCGACGGCTACATCATTCACGCGCTGAACACTGTCTATATCGATTCGCTAAAAAAATGGATTCGACTTGACGCGCGCGGTAACAAGCTGGGAGTAAACGCGCAGTTTAGTTTGCAAAAAGAAATTCTTGCCTTTCCTGTCCGCCCGGAATTTGGCGAAAAAGACTTCCGTGACAACCACTGTGATTTGGACGTTCGGCTTAAAGAAATTCTAAAGACGAGCGGCAACATCCGCGAAGTTCGCGCGGATTTTGAGATATAGGAAGGAGAAAAGATGCCATTAGTAAAGATCAGCGTTCGTGACAGTTGGACAAGCGAGAGAATCAAAGAATTGAACAAGGCCGTACATGAAGGTCTTGTGAGCGCGCTCAAAATCGAGGACTGGGATTTCTTTCATCGGGTTTACAAGTTTTCCAAAGAAGATTTTGTCTTTCCTGATTTTAAGAGCGAAAATTTCATGATAATCGAGCTTCATCTTTTCCCCGGCCGTACGGACGAGCAGAAAGAAGCCGTTTACCGCGAAATTTGCCAAAATGTCGGAAAACTCGGCGTTGCTCCTGCGGATATTTTCATTCAGATTATCGAGCAGCCCGACATAAACTGGGGAATCGGCGGCAAGGCCAGGAAATAAGGAGATAAATTCTATGGATTACAGGTTTGCGACAGAAAAGGACACTGCTCTTATCCTTCAGTTTATAAAAGAACTTGCATCGTATGAAAAAATGCTTTCCGAAGTTGTGGCTGACGAGGCGGCTTTGAAGGAATGGATTTTTGAAAAGCAGAAGGCCGAAGTGATTTTTGCGCTTGAAGATGGAAAAGAAGTGGGCTTTGCCTTGTTCTTTCATAATTTCTCTACGTTTTTGGGGCGTGCCGGCTTTTATCTTGAAGATTTGTACGTAAAACCGGAATACCGCGGAAAGGGATACGGCAAGGCTTTGATTCAGACGCTTGCAAAAATTGCCCTTGAGCGAGGATGTGGCCGCCTTGAATGGTGGTGCTTAGACTGGAACAAGCCGAGCATTGATTTTTATCTTTCGCTCGGAGCAGAGCCAATGAAGGACTGGACAGTGTACCGCATCGCAGGCGATACTCTAAAAACTCTTGGCAGCGAGAAGTAAAAATGAACTATCGAATGAAAAGATGTTCCGGCAACGATAGTGATTTTATAGAAAATTGCTACCTTTTGGATTTGGATTTAGACAGGCGGCTTGGAAGGGTTGTCGAGCGTAAGCAATATCACCAATACAATCTGCTTGATGATATAAAAGAAGCTATTGTCGTTTATTCGGGCGATGAAGTTGCGGGGGCGGGAGCTTTGCGAGAATATACTTACGATGATATAGAAAATGCCGTAGAACTCAAAAGAATCTTTGTGCGAGAAAAATTTCAGGGGGCATGGAATCGGAACAAGGCTCGTTCAGGAGTTGATTAACTGGGCAAAGGAGCTTGGTTTTAAGAATATAATCCTTGAGACCGGCGAATTGCTGCAAGAATCCTGCCATGTGTATAAAAAGCTCGGATTTGAAATCATAAAGAATTACGGGCCTTATGTTTCCATGGACGACTCGCTTTGCATGAAAAAAAATTTTAATTGGGACTGATAAGGCGGAGGTTTTTACTATGATAGCGGTAAAGCTTGCGATTCCGGAAAAATAAAGGCTCTTGGCAACAGTAACAAAGGAGGCATGATAAAAATTACATCCGTGTAATTTTTATCACGGACAAGTTTTCCCCGTTGGTGAAAACTTGCTGATACGTTGCTTCCATGCAACGCCGCTAACGCGGAGTTTTAAAAGGAGTAGATTATGAAAATTGCAGTGTTTACAGACGTTCACGGAAACCTTAAAGCATTGAAGTCCGTTCTTGAACAAATCAATAATAAAAAGGTGGACAAAGTTATCTTTTTGGGCGACATTTTTCAGCGCGGAAACGACGAAATTGAATGTCTTGAACTCCTTAAAAGCAGCGGCGCAATTTGCCTTAAGGGAAATTGCGAGCTTTACCTTGAGCATGGAGTTGACATCGACCCGGACGTTGAATATCTGAGAGAATATTATGACGGAATGCGAAAGAAGATTTCTGATGCTCAAATGGAATTTATCAGGCAAATGCCACTCTTTTACGAAGAAGAAGCTTATGGCCACAAAATGCATTTCTCGCATTTTTTATTTTCAGACGTTGACGCGCCGTATCCCTTCTTGCAATTGTCAAGCTTAAAAAACGGAATCTTTGACACCACATGCAAAAGCAAGGAAGTGACCAAATATGACCTTGTTGTAGTCGGCCATTCGCATCAGAATTTTGAAAACGGAAACGTAGTGTCGGTTTCGGCAGCAGGCTTGGAAGGCGCGTCATTTCTTTTGATTGAAGCGACAGAGGACGAGCAAAAATTTGAAAGAATTTTCATCAATCAAAATTGACGGAGGTAAAATGAAGCAGTACATTGTAGACGCATTTACAGACAAAGTTTTTGGCGGAAACCAGGCGGCTGTCTGCGTTCTGGAAGAGTGGATTTCTGACTTGCTCATGCAGAACATCGCAAGGGAAAACAATTTCTCTGAGACGGCATTTACCGTAAAAGAGGGTGATAAATATCACCTTCGATGGTTCACTCCTGCCGCAGAGATTGATTTTTGCGGACATGCATCGCTTGGAACGGCTTTTGTCCTCTTCAATTTTTATGAAAAGGCTGCGGACAAAATCACTTTTAAAACACAAATAGGCGAACTTACGGTAGAAAAGCTGGGCGAGCTTTTCAAAATGAACTTCCCTGCTTACCGCTGCAACAAAATCGAAGTGACGGACAAAATGGAAGAAGCGCTCGGCGTACGTCCAAAGGAAGCCTACATTGACCGGGACCTTCTGCTGGTTTTGGAAAATGCGGAGCAGGTTCGAAATCTCAAACCAAATCAGGAAAAGCTAAAGGAACTCGACGGTCTTTGCATAGCCGTAACCGCTCCTGGCAACACTGCGGAATATGACAGCGTGAGCCGCGTCTTCTGCCCGGAACTCGGCTTAATGGAAGACCCGGTAACAGGAAGCGCTCACTGCATGATTGCTCCTTACTGGCGCGACCGGCTTGGCAAAGAAAAGCTTGTCTGCTATCAGGCTTCCGAGCGGACTGGCGTATTGTATGCCGAGCGAAAGGGCGAGCGAATCATACTGTCCGGCAAGGCGGTCTTGTATTCGGAAGGCAATATTCTGGAATAGATGGGAGGAATGATAAAAATGACAATCAATTTTCTTTTCTTTGAGAATTATGAGACTCTTGATATTTTTGGACCGATTGAGATTCTTGCCAGGATTGACGGCGTAAAAACCAATTACGTTTCTATGCAGGGCGGGCTTGTAAAAAGCAGGCAGGGCTTCGCAATTCAGACTTCGGCAATTTCAGACGCTGAAGAAAATGCGGTTCTTGTGATTCCGGGCGGTCAGGGCACTAGAGTTTTTGTAAACGACGAGCATTTTATTTCCGAGCTTAAAAATTATTGTGAGAGCGCGGAATATGTGCTTTCAATCTGCACCGGTTCGGCACTTCTTGCAAAAACAGGCCTTTTGTACGGACGCAAAGCCACTTCCAACAAAAAAGCCTTTGATTGGGTAAAAACAACGTCGCAGAACGTAAGCTGGCAGAAAGAGCCACGCTGGGTAAAAGACGGAAAGTTTTATACCTCGTCAGGCGTTTCTGCAGGAATGGACATGGCGCTAGGCTTTGTAAAGGATTTGTTCGGCGAACATAAAGCTGCGCAAATTGCAGACGACATTGAATATTTCATATAGAAAAAAGTTGGAGTAAAAATATGTTTGAAAGTGATTTTGCAAAAATCGAATACATCGAAAAGGACAATGTGGTTTTTCACACGTGGAAAAAAGAAGCTCATTTCGATGATTACCGCGCGCCGGTGACGGCTTCGCTGGAACTTTTGCGCGAGCGTAAAGACAGTATTTTCGTTGTGGATGCCCGGAACGGTTTTGAGGACACCAAAGAAGACGTAGAGTGGGGCTTCAATTATTTTTTGCCTGAGCTTAAAAAGACTGGCTGCAAAATCTGGGGCTTCATTCTGCCAAAAGTGTCGCACATCGAGGGCGAAATTGACCTTTGGACAAAAGAAATCGAAAAGAATTTCCGCGTGATTCGCGCAACGTCGTATGATGAAGTTCTTTCACAAGCTTAACGGAGGCAAATAATGAATTTAAAGACGCTTTTATTAAGCGTAATAAACGCTATTGCCCATGGTTCATCATTTCACTAAAATAAAACTGTAAAAACTATTAATACATCTTTCGAGAGATTCAATTTGTCTTGTTAGGGCGGTTTGAATCTTACTTTTCGAATCGGAACATGGCTTGCCCATAAATCCGATTCACAATTCTTTTCTTCTCACTTTTGCCAGCGTGCTTTTGCGCGAAAACGGCGTATGGAAGATGTATGAAAATCACAGAAGACAATTTTACAATAACAACAATCTATTTTGACGGTCAGTTTTGGTGCGCCCTGATTGAACGCTGCGAGGACGGAAAAACCTATGCGGGGCGGCATGTGTTTGGCGCGGAACCAAGCAATCCTGAAATCTTAAACTGGATGGTGCATGGCTTTGCGAATGTGCCTCTTTTGCCTGTGGATGGCAGAACTAAAATCAGGTTCAAAAAGCTTGCAAAGACTGAGCAAAAAAATGTCGGTGGCATTCCAAAATCTCTTACGGCGTTTTCGGAGGCTCAAAAAGAGTATGCAAAGGAACGCAAAACGATGAAGTGCAGGCAGAAAAAGCTGGAAGAAAAAGAAAAATATTTGCTGAAACAACTTAAAAGGAAAAAACGAAAATGAATTTAGTATTATACATTCACGGAAAAGGCGGCTTCGCAGCAGAAAGCGAGCATTACAAATCTCTGTTCCCGGATAGCAAGGTTTTGGGGCTGGATTACAAGACATTTACACCGTGGGAAACAGGAAAAGAAATACACGATGCTGTCTGCGAGCTTAAGAAAAGTTATGACAAAATCATTCTTATTGCAAACAGTATTGGTGCATTTTTCAGCATGAATGCCAGCATCGAAAACATGATAGAAAATGCGTTTTTTATTTCGCCTATGGTTGATATGGAAAAAATGATTTTTAATCTGATGCAGTGGAGCGGTGTTACAGAAGAAGAATTAAAATCTCGTGGTATAATTCCAACCAGCTTTGGCGAGGATTTGTCATGGTATTATCTGTGCTACGTCCGCGAGCATCCTCTTAGCTGGAACCTTCCTACAAAAATTCTTTAGGGCAGTAACGACAATCTTACTTCGTATGAAACTATGAGCAGTTTTGCAAAAAAACATAATGCAGAGCTTACCGTTATGGAAAATGGTGAACACTCACACAGAAGAACAGATGAAGTTCCTTGACGAATGGATTTTAAATCAGAACTGTCAGTAAAGTTTTGTGTATAACTTAAAGGTTATAATAAAGCTTGCATAATATAATACATAGGTAATAGAGGTGCTCGGATGTCCTTTTGGAATTTGCGAACACCTCTATTTAAGGCTTATTCCTTTACGAATGAGCCGATTTTGTTTTTTGATTCAATACGCGTTCGAGCGGAACCCAGCCCAGATAATGCATGATTTGAGCGATAAGATGCAGTTTGAATAACGGTCTGTTATAGAGTTTAATAAGACTTCGTTATAAACCTTAGTAAGAGACCGTTACAAAGCTTAGTAAGACACCGTTATGCTCGTTAATAACACTCTGCTATTTTGTTTGGCCTTCTGATTTTTTACTTATTCTTACCAGTACAAACATCAGGATAAAACACACAAAATAGCCTCTCATAAAATGAAACTTGAGCCTTGTTATCGTGTTGCACATATTAATCAAGCCAGAGTTCACATCCGGGAAAGAATAAATCTGATTCAGCATGATACTGTTTTCTATCATATCAAGAATCCCTCTGATTGCGGCAACAACATAGGATACAATCTTGATTCTGTTAATCGCAGGGCCATTAAATCCGCTTGCCATCTGAATCATAAAATTCAAGAATGCCGCCGTGAAAATAAAATCAAAGATATAGTATTTCCAATATATGCCCATATCCTTTGATTCATTCATCATC
>JAILDQ010000162.1 GCA_024689365.1 Treponema sp.
TTCGTCACAGCCCTTGGACGAAAGCCAAGTCTTGTAGTCGTCAATGTCTTGGGCGGCGAACTTTACGCAAAGGGCCACCAATGCAGCGTCGTCAAGAAAGCCCATGGCGGGAAGAAAATCCGGCAAAAAATCCAAGGGCGCAAAAAGATAGGCCAACGCTCCGGCCACGACAATGCAGACGCGCAAGGGCAAGTAGGGATATTTTTTTGTGACAAAATCCTTTAGCATAGCAAAAAACAATTTTACGTCGGCCGCGCATTCCTTAAGCGCCGGCGCAAGCGTGATTTTGTCCAGCCGTTTTTCGCTTTGCAAAACCTTTTGCGCGTCGTCCTCTGACCATTCGCTTTTTTTGAGCCGCTCCAATTCCTTTTTTGCGTTTTTCTTTATGCCGAACATTTACTTTAAGAATCCATATTTGTAAACATTGGCCTCTATCTTTTTTGCCAATGCCTTTTGCTTTGCTCGCAAGTCGTCAATCAATTCTGTGTAGCGCTCGTCGTCCGAGGCGTTGTTCATGCGGCCGTTCTTTTCGCCCTGAAAATATTTGCGGATGTCGTAAAAGGCCGCGTCGGGGTTTGCGTTCTTTTGCTCGTGGTAGTATTTCCACAGTTCCAAGCCCGCGTCATAAACAGCCTGAGCTTGCGGAGAGAATTTTGCGGGGGATGTCTCCCCCTCGCTGCAGCCGCTGGCCGCGTCTTCCGCCACCCCCTCTCCTAGGGGCTCTGCCCCCAAGCCCCCGCATTGCCCGCGCTCGTTAGAGCGCAAGTAAATACTTTCCTTACGCAAAACAGAGCGTAGCGATGTAACGCCCCCGTCGAACAAACCGCCGCTTGAAAGGCAAACCTTTCCAGCCAAAAAGTCCGCGATGAACGACGACATAAAGTTTGACTTAAAGGCCTTTTTGCTGCCGACTTGTTCTTCGGTAAAGGGAATCCAATTGTTCACGCCCTGCGCGCAAGAAATGCGGTTTTGTCCGTGAAAAAGCGCAAACGCCAAACAGTCCGCTTGAAATTCTCGGTCGCTTTGCCAGCCGTCGTTTGGAAAAAGAAATTGGTCGCGGTCGTTAAGCCAAGTAGGCAAAATGCAATGACGAACAGAGAAGTAAATTGCATTGACGAGAATAGTATCAGCATTTATAGCAGAATAATTATTGTGTCTGGTTCCTTCATTATTTATTATGCACAAAAACTTGTTATTTTGAAAATCTGGCGTTGGATTTTCCATATAACCGATTATGTTTTCGGTGGCGGTATCAAGTTTTTTCATCCATCGATTTATACTTAAAGTCTTTGTATTTTCAGAATATATTTTTTTCACGCTAAGAAATTTTCCATCTGAATCGAAAACATCAACATCAAAGCTGTTATTATCTGACATAGACTTTTCGTATCCCGTATCCCAAACGAAAAAGCCAATAGGAAATTCACCCTTTACATTGTCAAAAGTTTTTGCGGGAACAATAAAAGCCTTTTCAAATTTTGCCTTAAACGCCTCTCGAAATTGGGCAAAATTGGAGGCGCATAGTGCCTTCAATTTTGCAAACTGTCCCAGTTTGCAACATTGAATCTCCGCGCTTGCGCGGATCAAAAATTGCGCAAAAATTTCGTTACTTGCCTTTCCAATTACTTCCTTAAATTTTTCATAAGTTTTATTTTCAGTCGCAACTCCTGATTTATTTGCACCAGTTCCTGTTACCGTTCGAGCGGTAGTCGCTTCCGCATACGGCGGATTGATGTAAATCACAAGCTTCTTTCGCTCGTTCTCGTCGTTCAAAATCGCGCGCAACTCTTCCGGGCATTTGTCAAAGCTATCGTTCAAAAAATCAAACTGAAAGACATGGTTTTCAAACATCGGCCAGCCGTTGTGGATTCGGTCTTTCATAACGTCAACGTCTTGCTTGTCCAAGGTGCTGGCCCAAACCTTGCGGTAGTTGGTCAAGCCGTTCAGCAAATTGCCGGTGCCCGAGCAGCAATCCCAGATGTAATAGTCGTCCTGCCATGTTTCGCCAAGAACGTCGGCAAGATAGGCTTGCGATTTTTCAACCCAAATTCGCGGAGTAAAAAAGCTGCCCTTTCGCTCGCGTATGTCCTGTGGAACAAGCAAGTCGCGCCGCTCGATTATGTAATCCCAATATTCCTCTTTTGGCGGACGTTCGTATATCGCCCAAAATTCTTTGTGCGCCTTTTGCTTGTCGTTAAAGCCTACTGACTTAAAAGTTTCAAAGCCCAGCTCGTCAATTTTTTTGGCCAACTCGTACTTTGTTTTTTTGAGAACGACATAAAGCGAATCTTTTAGCGATTCGTTTTCGCTGCTAAGCAAGTCCGCCAAAAAAAAGTCGGCGCTGATGATGCCCGCCTTTTTTGCCTTTTCCCATTCAACTTCAATCGTGGGCTTTACCGCGTCCGACCATTTTTGAAAGACAAACGTAAAATTGTTTTTGGTGACGCTGATTTTTTCAAAAATGTCCTTGTCGGTCTTAAAGTTAAGCTTTATGAATTCCTTTAGTTCTTCGCCCTGGCTTTTATATTTAAAAAGAATAGAATTTTCGTCAAGCAAATTCTTGCAAAGCTCGTGCAGCTGCTTGAATTCCTTTGACTCGTGGTTTGACGGAGTCACGTTCCAGTTAAAGTCATTTTGGTAAAAAACTTCCTGGATTTTGTGGTATTCGATAAAGGCGAATTTTTCCGCGTCAAAGGCTCCGATGTATTTTGGCGGAAGGCATTTTTCAAAAGTCTTTTCTTTTCCAATCGTAAGAATCAGCTGGACAAAAGACTCGTAAATGTCGTGGCTCGTTCCCTGCTTGGCTTCCGCCCAAAGGATGGACTTAACCTCATAGCTTTCAACGCCTTCCAAAAAGCGCTGTCCCTTTTCGGATTCTCGCTTGGCGATTACAAAGTCAATGTTCCCAATCTGCGTGTACTTGTAGCTTCCAAAATAATCTTCGCGAACCGCGCTCTTCAACGGCTCCTCGCGCAACTTTAAGTAGTCCATGATTGTATTTTACAGCAGCGCGCAAAAAGGCGCAAGAAGAAAGCCCTGTCGTCGCTGATGTTTATGTCCATCGATAAGTTTTAAAATTAGAATTTATTTTTGCCCTTTAGAGAAAAGTTACAAATCAAGAAAATTCGGGCCGCCACCGCCACCGCCACCGCCTCTGAAATGCAAGCCATCTACAATTCTGAAATGGCCAAGCTTTAAAAACAAAAAGCCAGCTGTTAAGAAAAACTTAACAACTGCCCGCGCTACTTACGTAAGTAGTTAGAGACTTGGCTTTTAATTTTTTTCCGAAAAAAGCAACGAGTGAATGAATTTGCTAACGGTTGTTCCCGCTTCCTTGGCACGGCGTTCTAGTTCCGTTTTTTCGCTTTCTTTTGAAACGCTAGTCGCGCCTTTTGGCCTTCCTTGACCGGGGCGGCGACCGCCCCAGTTGGAAGAGTATTCCTTGCCGCTTTCCTTTTTGTTTGCGCCCATCCTACACCCTTCCGCTAACTACGAAAAAAGCGCAAAGACAAACTACAAACGCCAACAAGTAAAAATAAAATCTTTTCATTTGACAACTCCTATAAGCAATGGTATTATAAGCGCAAGGCTCTTGCGAGCCTTGCGGATTGGGTCATTAAAGCAAAACGCTTAGAAGTGTTGCGATTGCAGTTATCAAGGTCGCTATCGCAACAATCCAATCCGTAATTTTTTGATTTTCCATGTTTTCACCTCCCTTGGCTCTCGCCTCTTGAGCTGTATCACCTTCCAAAAACGGAAGGTCGTACACTCGTCTTGTTTTATTGTCAATAAGCCTTCAATCCCTTGCCCTTCCGCCCAAAAATCGTTATATTTAAAATCGTAAAGCGCGCCGTGCGATGACCGTTCCGACTCCAACAACGACCTTTATTTTTTTAACGCGCGCGGCTAAAAAACGACATTTTTTGACCTATTATTTTCTTTACCGCAATTCAGGCCTGTGTTGGACTGGCGTTGAAAATCAAACGTCTTGTGAGGATGGTATGGAAAATTCTCAAAACAAACTTGTAGCAAAAGCGCGTAAAACGCGCTATAATCCAATCATTGGAGGCGCAAATATGACAGTCGTGGTTAATAACGCAAGCGAAATGTTTGTCCAAGCGTTAAAAGCAATGGCCAAAATCGACGGAGCGTCCGTCTATCTTGATGATTACGGATATTATTCAAAAAAAACCGTAAAGTCTGTCTTAAAAGCCGACAAGCAAATGCAAAAAGAGCGCGCCAAAGGAAAATTAAAATTATATGACTCTGTAGACGAATTGTTCGGAGACTTGTAATGAAAGAAAAATTCAAATACAAGATTGCGAGATCCTCCGCGTTCAAGAAGGACATAAAATCGCTTTCTCCGGAAGAAATAGAAGAGATAAAAAAAGTCATAACAAGATTGGCAAAGGGAGAACCCCTTGAAGAAAAATATCACGACCACCAATTATTAGGAAAATTGAAAGACTTCCGCGACTGCCACATTCGCCCTGATCTGGTTCTGATTTATAGAATAAATGACGATGTCTTGGAATTATATCTATACCGCATCGGAAGCCATTCCAAATTATATAAAAAATAAACCCCCTATGCCCGCGACGCCTGAATTGCAAAAATACCTCTCTCTTCTCAATCCCGAACAAAAGGCGGCCGTTGAACACGACGGAAAATCTCTTTTGATTTTGGCGGGAGCGGGCTCTGGAAAAACTCGCGTAATAACTACAAAAATCGCTTGGCTCATCGCAAAAAAAAATTACGACCCGCGCTCGATTCTAGCGGTAACCTTCACAAAAAAAGCCGCCAACGAAATGCGCGAAAGAGCCGCCGCGATGGAGCCAAAATCGGAACAAAGCCAAATACGAACCTTCCATTCCTTTGGAGCGTATTTTTTGCGCCGCTACGCGGAAGAGGCTGGCGTTGACAAAAACTTTACGGTTTACGACGACGACGACATGGTGACG
>JAILDQ010000194.1 GCA_024689365.1 Treponema sp.
CCTCATCAACATCGCCAATTCCGGCAAGTTCTCAAGCGACCGAACAATCGAAGACTACGTTCGCGACATTTGGAAGATTGAGAAAATTGAAGTTAAGCGCTAATCGCTTATAACGCAAAAAATGGCGGCCTTTTGGCCGCCGTTTTTTTTTATTTATGTTTTTTTATTTCAGCTTGTTGATGTAATCGGTGAGCCATGCGCGGTCGTATAATTTTTCGGAGTCTTCAATCGGATAGTCGGGCTGAACGCCTGCATCAATTGTATAATACTTTCCGTTTCTGACTGCCGAGAATTTATAGTTGCCTGAAAAAGTGAAGGCGGTTCCGTCAGGAGTAATGCAAGCCTGAACAGCGCAAGCGCCGCCGCTTGATTTTCTTCCGATCAACTTAGCCGCTTTGCTTTCCTTCAAGCAGCTTGCCATCAAGTTTCCGCAAGAGAAAGTTCCGTAACTTGTAAGACAGTAAATGTTCAAAGGTTTTGAAGCGAGAAAGTCCTTGCTTGTAATCGCTCCGTCAAGGTCAACATCGGCGCGGTAACTATTGGAATACTCCGAACCGATTTTACTGTTGGCAATATTCAAACGAGCGTCTCCTTGAATCCAGCTTACTAGATACATTGCGGAATCAAGACTTCCTCCCGTGTTAAGGCTAAGATCAATCACAACGTTTTTTATCGGGCTTTTTTCCCGGTTGATTTGCGAGTTGGCGTAATAGGCTATGGCGACAGGATCGCTTTCGGCAAGCAAAGCCTCAAGGTTTTTCGTAAATGTATCCGAGTAATAAATTTGGTGGTCGTCAAAAAAATCTTCGAATGAATCAAAAGTCACATAAGCCGTGTTTCCAATTTCCATATATGGAATCGGATGATCAGAGCGATCAACAAGGTTTGTTCTTGAACGAACGTCGCTGTCTTGCTCCATTCCTTCAAGGAAAGGCTTCCAATATTCAGTTTTGGGAACTTCGGTGTCCATCTTGACGCGAGTGTCAAAAGATTTTCCAACATACGGGCTTGGCGACTTCATCACGCAATGCATGTCGTCCAAATAAACCACGATAAATTCTTTAAGAACTTCTTCCGCCGCTTTTGGCTTGCCTAAAAGGAAACGGCTTTTAAGTCCTTCTTTTTCAAAGAATTCATCATAACGGGCATTCTCTAAACGCAAATCCGTAAGTCCGTATTTCACTTCAAGCATCATTACAAGCTCCTGGTAATTAAAGAGAGCCAAGTCCGCGTCGTAATTTTTTTTGTCGCCCTTGTAATAAAGCTGCTTGATTGTTTTTCCCTTGGAATTTTTTGTTTTGTTCTCAAAGGCTTCGGACGCGTTAAGCAGGAACAAGTCTTTTCCGTTGTAAGCCAAGCACAAGCCGTATTCACTGTAGAACAAGTCCGATATCGTTGAGATAGGAAGGAAAAAGGCTCCTTCATAAACATACATCGGGATTCCGTATTTTTTGTAAAGCTCTATGACAAGCTGGTTTCTTTCTTTTGAAACATTCGCGCCGTTCGGTAAGCGTTCCAAAAGAGCGACCATTGGAGCGCCGTTTGAATTTCTAAGAAGCTCGCCTTTTTCGTTCTTTTGGTATGGATAATTCGTCAAAAGGTCTCCGCCGTTTTTCGCGGAAGAGAACCTGCATATCATGTCATAGTCAGAAAAAACTACGCTTCCGTCAGCCGCGTTAAAGCGAGCGTACGCTCCGTTTTCGCGTGTAAAAGTGGCGGTCTGTCCGCTTACCGAATAAGTGTGAGAATGCTCCGGATCCACCTCGATGAATTCCAAAGCCTTGTCAAAAAAATAAAAGGCTACTTCCAAATCTAAATACGGAATCGAATTTTTACCATTGAAGAAAGCGAGCTGAATGGCTTTGTCCCATTTATTGGCCCCGCCAAGCACGTAAAGCTCCGCTTCCTTTGCGGAAACAGAATTGACTTTAAGGCCATCGGTTCCAGAAGCCTGAGCCGCTAAAAGGCCAGCCCCAGCCATAAACAAAACAAGCGCGACCGCTAGATTTTTTTTAATCTTGCAAAACAAGTTTTCCATTCATTCCTCCGAAATATTATATAGAAATTTAACGCAAGCCCCTTTCAATGTCAACAAAAAAAAATCCGCTCACCCCTTGACAAAAAGAGCCATAACCGCTAATATTAACGGACTTACGACGCAGGGTGGAGCAGTTGGAAGCTCGTCGGGCTCATAACCCGAAGGCCGGGGGTTCAAGTCCCTCCCCTGCTAAAGAAAAGACGTTCTCGTTTT
>JAILDQ010000219.1 GCA_024689365.1 Treponema sp.
TCGCCGCGAAAGGGAAGGACAAAAAATGAAGGCCTTGAAAAAACAAAAAGCCTTCTTGTCCGCGGCCTTTTTGTCCCTTGCCCTTTGCTCGTGCCAAGCCCTAAAAAGGGCGGCCGCTCCGATTGTGATTTTGTCTTATGAACCTGTCAAAAGGGAAGTTCCCGGCGTGGAATTTGTCGCCGCCAACCTAAGCGGCCGCCCCTTGCAAGGCGCTTCGTTTAGATTGGCCCTTTCCGAAAAACCCTCCGACCAAGACGAAGAGGATTTTTATGACGGCGCCTTTTACGAAAAGGCCTTTTCAATCGAAGGCGAAATAAGCCCGGATTGGGAAGAAAAGATTTTCGTTCCCTTTGAGGAAGCGGACCCCAGCCTGGACGAAGATGAATTTGAGGCGGAGGTCCTCTATAGCGGCGAAAAGATTGAATGAAAGCCTAAGATTGTTATACGCCGCATGAGCGGCAACATTCGCGCTCGCAACCTAACTCGCGCGAACAGCCGTAGTTTTTGGTTTGCTGGGAGCGGCGATGAAAGCGAATGAAAGCCTAAGATTACTGGACGCCGCATGAGCGGCAACATTCGCGCTCGGAGAGCGGCTCGCGCGAACAGCCGTTCGGTTAGCAGTGGGGATTTTGGGCGGAGGCGGAGCTTGCGTTTGCGGAAAGCGCCTGCTTCATTGTTCGCCAACCGAGCTCGGCGCACTTTACGCGGGCGGGCATTTTGGCGATGTCCTGCAAGGCGGCGGCTTCGTCAAGGGATTCAAGCTCTTCTTCGGTGACGCTTCCTGTAATCATTTTCATGAATACGTCGCAAAGTTTTTTGGCCTCTTCCTCGCTTTTTCCGACGATTAGGTCAATCATCATGTCGCAGGAGGCTTGGCTTATGGCGCAGCCGCTTCCGGTAAAAGAAGCGTCAACGATTTTTCCGTCTTGCGCCTTTATGTTGATGGTTATGTTGTCGCCGCAGCTGGGATTCACTCCGTTAAGGACGCTGGTTGCGTCGGGCAATTCTTTTTTGTGGGTCGGGTTCAGGTTGTGCTCGTTTAGAATTTCTCGATAAAGTTCCTTAGTGTCCATAGGTTCTCCTTAAATTCAAGCCATGCGGCAAGCGCTTTGATTTTGGCTTTTCGCTATCAGTCCTTGAAGCCCGCCCATTCCCTGACTTTTGAAAGCTTTTGGCAAAAGACTTTGACTTCTTCTTCCGTGTTGTAAAAGTAAAGGCTCGCCCTTGCGGTGGCCGGAAGGCCGAGGTATTGGCCAAGAGGCTGGGCGCAATGGTGGCCCGCTCGAATCGCGATTTTTTCAGTGTCCAAAATGCTCGCTATGTCGTGGGGATGAACGCCGTCAATCGTAAAGGTTACGATGCCGCATCTTTTACTTCCGTCCTTGTTTCCGACAATGTTTACGTGGGGAATCTTTTTCATTTCCTGGACCATAAGGCTTGCAAGCTCGTTGTCGTGGCGGGCGATGTTTTCCATTCCGATTTCTTCAAGGTATTCTGCGGCGGCGGCCATTCCAACCGCTCCTCCGACGTTTACTGTTCCCGCCTCAAACTTTGCGGGGACTTCTGCCCAAGTGGCGCCTTCACGCGTTACGTATTCAATCATCTCGCCGCCGCGCAAAAATGGGTCCATGCTTTCAAGCAAATCCATCTTTGCGTAAAGGCCGCCGATTCCTGTGGGACCGCAAAACTTGTGGCCGCTAAAGGCGTAAAAGTCAGCGTCCAAGTCCTGGACGTTAACGCTTATGTGGGGAAGGGCTTGCGCTCCGTCAACAACAATGACCGCTCCGTTTTTGTGGGCGATTGCGGCGATTTCCTTTATAGGGTTTGTCGTTCCCAAAACGTTTGAAACTTGCGTGATGGCGACGATTTTTGTCTTCTCGCAAATCTTGTTGTATTCGCTTTGGGGAATGATTCCGCTTTCTTTGTCGCATTCAAGCCATACAAGAACAGCGCCTGTTTTTTGCGCGGCCATTTGCCAAGGAAGAATGTTCGAGTGGTGCTCCATGACGCTGACTGCGATTTGGTCGCCGGCCTTAAGGTTTTTGAGCGCGTAGGAGTAGGCCACAAGATTCAAGGACTCGCTTGCGTTCCTTGTAAAAATTATTTCGTTCGGATTTTCCGCTCCGACAAAGCGCGCGATTGTCTTTCTGGAATTTTGGTAGGCGTCCGTGGCTCGAACGCTCAAATCGTAAAGGCCGCGCAAGGGATTCGCGTTGTCGCTTTTGTAAAAGTCTGAGAGCGCGTCGATCACTTTTTGAGGCCGCTGGCTTGTGGCCGCGTTGTCAAAGTAAATCAAGCCCTCGTTTTTTTTGTCGGCGAAAATCGGAAAGTCTTTCTTGTAGTCTTTCATTCCTCGCCTCCATTTAATTCTTCCGTTCCGTAATAGGCGTCAAAGAAATCCAAGGCCTTTTTCGCTTCCTCTTCGCTTCCGAGCAAAGCGGCCACTCTGGCAATCTTTGACCTTGCCATCATTTTTTGAGCGTTCTCCAAATCTATCGCGCGCGACTTCATGTAGAACAAAAGGCTTTCGTCCAAGCGGCCGATTGTGGCGCCGTGTTCGCCTTGGACTTCTTCCTCGTCGCACAAAATAAGGGGAATCGATTTGTTCACTACGTCTGGGCTTAAGAGCAAGGTGTCTTCCTGTTCGTTTCCTTCGGCGCCCTTGCAGCCGCGCTTAAAGTCAATCGTTCCCCTGTAAGTTTTTTTCGCGCTGTCAGTCAAGGTGCCGTAAACGTTCATGTCGCTTTTGCTTTTCTTTCCAAACTGGTCGGCCACAAAGTTCATGTCAAGCTCGCGGTCCTTGTCCAAGCAATAGGCCATGTTGTGTTTAAAGAAGGAATTGTATTCGGTCAATGTGGAGCGGATTCCCTGGTAAATCTTTTGGGCTCCAAGCTCAAGCTGGCTTATGTCCACCAAAGAATTTTCTCCGCTTGAAGTTCCGATGTCGTTAAGGTGAACAAAGTCCTGGCCCAAAAGTTGAATTGTTGAAACGCGGATTTTGCAATTATCTCCCGCGACGATTTTTGTCTGGAGAGCGTTAATGCCTTTCGCCTTTTCTTCGCTTGACCATTCGATCGCGATTGTGGCTTCCGCGTTGTCGCCTGCCTTGATTAAAAGGCGGCCAAAGGATTCCTGGCCGTCGTCAAGCCTTGCTCGAAGTACTATCGCGTCTTGGCTCTTAAAGCCTTGGGGAAGCTCTAAAACCGTCCACGGAGCCGCTTTTTGGTCAAGGAGCTCGTCAAAGCTTTTTCCAAGTCCTGTAGGGATTTCCTTTATGTCCGCGCTCTTTTGGCCTTGCGCGAATGAAATCTCTTTTGGCAAGTCTTTCGCGTCAAAAAGGGCGGCTTTGTTTGTTTCGCTAGTCTCTTCCTCAAATTTGGCTCTGTTCATTCTGAGCCAGTTCCAAGTCAAAGCGGGAAGGGGATTTAAAGTCTTTTCTATTTTCATAATGTCCCCTTCATTTCAAGTCTGATAAGATTGTTCATCTCGACCGCGTATTCAAGCGGAAGCTCTTTTGAGACCGGGCTTGCAAAGCCTGAGACAATCATCGCCCTCGCTTCCTCTTCCGAAACTCCGCGGCTCATAAGGTAGAAAATCGCGTCGCTTGAGATGCGGCCGATTTTTGCCTCGTGGCCGACGTCGGCCTTGTCGGTCAAAACCGTCATCGCGGGAATCGTGTCGCTTCGGCTTTCTGAATCCAGCATAAGGCTTTGACAAGAGACGCTCGCCTTGCTTCCGTGAGCCTTCTTTCCGATGTAAACGGCGCTGCGGTAAGTTGAGATTCCGCCGCCCTTGGAAATTGACTTTGTGCTTATTACGCTTGAAGTGTTCGGCGCCAAGTGGAGCATCTTTGCTCCCGTGTCAAGGTTCTGGCCGTTTCCGGCGAATGTCACTCCTGTAAATTCCGCGCGCGCCTTGTTTCCGACCAAATCGCTTTCTGGATACAAGTATGATACGTGGCTTCCAAAGGAGCCTGAAACCCATTCCACCGTCGCGTTCTCTTCTACCCGTGCGCGCTTGGTGTTAAGGTTGTACATGTTCTTTGACCAGTTTTCGATTGTGGAATAGCGCAAGTGCGCGTTCTTCTTTACGAACAATTCAACGCAGCCTGCGTGCAAGTTTGCCACATTGTATTTTGGCGCCGAGCAGCCTTCGATAAAGTGCAAGTCCGCGCCTTCGTCAACGATGATCAAGGTGTGCTCAAACTGGCCCGCGCCCTTCGCGTTCAACCTAAAGTAAGACTGCAAGGGGAAGGAAAGCTTCACTCCCTTTGGAACGTAGACAAAGCTTCCGCCCGACCAAGCCGCTCCGTGCAGCGCCGCGAACTTATGGTCGTTGGGCTTTACGAGCGTCATGAAATATTCTTGAACCATCGGGCCCCATTCAGGGCTTTTAAGCGCGTCCTCAAAGCCGATGTAAATAACGCCCTGCTTGGACACTTCCTTTTGAATGTTGTGGTAGACAAGCTCGCTGTCGTATTGGGCGCCCACGCCTGCAAGAGAAGCGCGCTCGGCTTCCGGGATTCCAAGCTTTTCAAAAGTGTTCTTGATGTCGTCGGGAACTTCTTCCCAGCTTCCGCTCATCTTTGTCTTTGGGCGCACGTAGGATGAAATGTTCGCCATGTCAAGGCCGGAAATGTCCGGGCCCCAATCAGGCTCCTTCATTTGATTGTAGAGCTTGAGCGAATTCAACCTGAACTCGCGCATCCA
>JAILDQ010000234.1 GCA_024689365.1 Treponema sp.
AGGCTGTTTGCGCTAAGTTGATAAAAATTCCTCTGTTGATTTTTATAGGGAAGTGTTGTATATTTTTTTTATGAGCGAAGAAAAGTACGTTCGTCCAACTTGGGACGAATATTTTATGGAAGTGGCAAGAACAATAGCCAAAAGGGCCACATGCGACAGGGGCCGAAGCGGATGCGTAATCGCCCGCGACAACCAAATTTTGGTCACGGGATATGTTGGAAGTCCGGCGGGCCTTCCTCACTGCGACGACGTTGGCCATCTTTTTAGAAAGAGCGTTCACGCTGACGGTTCGATTACAAATCACTGCGTCCGCACGGTTCACGCCGAGCAAAACGCGATTTGCCAAGCGGCCAAGCGCGGCATTTCAATTGACGGCGGAACGGTTTATTGCAAGATGACTCCTTGCCGAACTTGCGCCATGCTCTTAATCAATTGCGGAATAAAAAGGGTGGTTTGCGAAAAGCATTACCACGATGAAGAGGATTCTCTTGAAATGTTCAAGCAGGCTCACATTAAAATCGAGCACTTGGAAGATTCCGTTCAAACCTACAGCGACATGTAAGCAAAAAAAAAATCGCCTTGCGGCGATTTTTTTTTGTCTATAGATTTGCGCTTAGCCAATCCTTGAATTTTTGATAGTCGTTTTCCATCGGAATCGCGCGGTCTGGCAAGGCCATAACCTTTTGAAGCCGTTCAGGAATTGCGGGCTCTTTGCCTGTGGCTTCTTTTACAATCGCGCTGAATTTAGCGGGATCGGCCGTCTCCAAGACAACGCCTACCGCGTCCTTTGCGCAAGAGGCCCATTCAGGCTTGTTTGGAGTTATTCCAGGCTTTGTGATGTCAATTCCGTCCAAATTGTCCAAGGCGCCATTTTTAATGTCTGTCCAAGCCTTGTAGGCCACGGCTCCGTGCGGGTCGATTGTGTAGCCGGTCGCGTCGGAGCATGCCTTTATTGACTTTACGATTCCGTCGTTGTCAAGCCAGTAAGAGGCGAAAAGCTTTCGCACGTCTTCCAGGGAATACATAAAGGCGATTCTTTCATAGTTTGATGGGGCTCCAACGTCCATAGCGTTTGCGTAAGTTTCCACGCTGGCCCTTGCCTTGTAGTCGCCGGTTGCAATCCAATCAGGAATTGTTCTGTTGGAGTTTGTCGCTGCGACAAAGCCCTTGATTGGAGCTCCCATTTCGCGCGCGATCAAGCCGCTTGTAAGGTTTCCGAAGTTTCCGGAAGGAACGGTTACGATTATGTCCTTGTCAGGATTTTCGTATTTTGCCTGCAAGGCGGCGTGCATGTAGTAAAAGCTCTGGGGAAGCAAGCGGGAAATGTTGATTGAGTTTGCGGAAGACAAGCGGAATTTTTCTCGCAAGTCTTTGTCGGTAAAAGCAGTCTTTACCAATTTTTGGCAGTCGTCAAAAGTTCCCTTTACTTTAAGGGCGCGAACGTTTCCTGTAAAGGTTGAAAGCTGCTTTTCCTGAAGGGGGCTGATTTTTCCTTCCGGATACAAAATAGTTACGTCCAAGCCTTCGACGTTGTGGAAGGCGCTTCCTACCGCGCTTCCTGTGTCGCCGGAAGTGGCCACCAAAATGTGGAGCTTTCCGTTTTCGTCCTTGTTAAAGAAAGACATTGCCCTGGCCATAAAGCGCGCTCCAAAATCCTTAAAGGCGCAAGTGGGGCCGTGGGACAACTCCAAAACGTAGGTCTGTCCGTCGATTTTCACCAATTTAGGCTCGAAAGGATAAGCGTCTTTTATCAAGGCTTCCAAATCCGCGTCGGGAATCTCGCCCTCAACGTAAGGCTTTGCCATTTGAACCGCGACGCTGATAAAGTCGGGCTTTCCGTCTTTTGTGATTTTTGAAATGTCAACTTTAGGAAATTCTACAGGAACGTAAAGGCCGCCTGTAACGGAACTCATTCCGCTCATGACGGCGGTTTTAAAATCAACCTTGGCGTTAGTGTCGCGTGTGTCTGTGTAAAACATTTTTATCTCCTAGTTATAGAGGGCGTATATCAATTCTTCGCAAAAGAGCTTTGCCATTTCTTGCTGGGCGGTTGAGATTGCCTTCCATTCAGATTTTTCCTTTACGGAAACTGACTTCGCGCATTTTAGCAAAACGTCTCCGCTCGAAATGTTCAAGGCTCCCAAGTCGCCGTTTAAGTTGACAGTGAAGTATCCGTCAGCGTCCTGCGTGATTGGGCTTGCGTATTTTACCCGGCCGTATACGACAAACTTAAAAAGCGTGTTGCCGTTCAATTGCTTTAGGGCGTCTTGCCTGATTCTTACAGGATCGTCAGCGTCAACCGAATGGCGGAAGTCCGCGTTTTGGGCTCCCATCAATTTTGAGCGCCACAAATTGCTCGTGAGCGCCTGGGCGCTTGGCTGGGCGCCGTTTCCGACATTTATGTTTCCGTTTTGCCTGTAGTCTACGATTGAAACCAAAATGCCTGTGTGGCTTCCCAAGTTTGACCTTGACTTCCATTGGGCTTCAACAGCGGCGGACGTGGCCATGCGAACCAAGTCGGGGTCGCTTGATGGAGTTTGCGGATAAAAAAGAACGTTTGCGTTAGCGGCCAAGTCAGGAGCCGGCGCGTTGAATTCCGCGATTCCGTTTTGGTCTGTTTCGAGCTCAGCCTTTGCGTAGTTGAAGCTTTCTCCGTTTCTTGAAACAGGATATTCAGCTGTGATTTTTAGCGAAGGAAGGGCCGCTCCTTGTTCGTTTGTGGCTTGAATCTTGTACGGAGTGGAGAAGGCCTTTCCTTTTACGGTTTCTTTTGGGAAAGAAAGAACCGTAATTTTTACGTCCTGCAAAAGCTTTTTGTATTGCGATTTTGATGAATATGAAGATGTTCCCGACGAAGAGCCTTTTTTGTCTGCGTTTTCGTAAGTGGCCGTAGAGTCTTGTCCGTCAAGGTCGCTTTCTTGCTTTGTAGACTCGCATGAAATAAAAACAAAAGTTGCTAGAATAGAAATTATGGCCAATACTTTTTTCATTGTTCCACCCCAATTTTCTAAATAATTGTTTTATTATTATAACGATTTTTGTCAAAAATCTCAATACCTTTTATATAAAAAAGAAGGGCAAAAAGCTTTATTTATGTTGAAAAATATTCCGAAAATAAATATTATGCGCGTAATGAGAATGACATTTGCAGAAATTTATTTAAAGAACTTTGAAGACAACGTCAAAGCGATAAGAAAATTTGTAAAAGCTGGCGTGAAGATTTGTTGCTCGGTAAAAGCCGACGCTTACGGCCACGGAGCGCTTCCTTGCGCCAAAGCGGCCTTAAAATGCGGGGCCGATTATTTGGCTGTGGCTACAGTTGGCGAAGGAATTGAATTGCGAGGCGCAAAAATCAAGGCCCCGATTTTGCTTTTAAGCTATTGCTCGCCTTCTGAAATGAAGGATTTGGTCAAGAACAATTTAACTCCTTTTGTAGGCGACGAAGAATACATTGAATTGATTGAAAAGGCCGCTCGCTCGTTAAAGCTGGGAAAAAAGTTTCCGGTTCACTTGGCGATTGACAGCGGAATGGGACGGGTAGGCTGCCTTCCAAAAGACGCGGCCCTTCTTGCAAAAAAAATCGATTCGTCAAAATACATAAAGCTTGGCGGAATGTGCACTCATTTTGCAAGCGCGGACGGAACTTCAGCAAAGGACAGGGCTTACGCCAAAAAACAGCGCGACGCTTTTGTCTCGGCCGTTGAATCGGTGAAGGCCGCCGGAATAAAGCCTGGAATAGTTCATTCTTCAAGCAGCGCCGCTTTGATGGACAAGCCTGAATGGCAGTTTGACATGGTTCGGCCCGGAATCATTTTGTACGGATATTACCCGGACAAAATCACCGCAAAATATTTAAAGGCAAAAAAAACTCCGCTTGAAATTAAGCCTGTCATGGCGTTTGTAACAGGAATCAGCGCCCTTCGTCCTTTTGAAAAGGGCATGAGCGTTTCTTACGGTTCCACTTGGACTGCAAGCAAAAACACGACTATCGGCGTTTTGCCTGTAGGTTATGCGGACGGCCTTTTGCGCCGCCACGCAGGAAGCCTAAAGGTCAGCGTCAATAAAAAGCTTTATCCAGTTCGAGGCCGCATTTGCATGGACCAATGCATGCTTGACTTGGGAAGCGCAAAGGGAATCAAGCGCTTTGACCGAGCCGTTATTTTTGGTCCAAAAGAAAGCGGCGCCCTTTTGACAGCCGACGACTTGGCCAACGACGCGGGAACGATTTCTTATGAAATCTTGACTTGCGTCGGAAAGCGGGTCGAACGGGTTTACATAAAATAATCCGAGCAAAGAATCTCCGCCGCCAAGTAAAAGGAGCCGGTCGCAAGCAAAATCGCCTTTTCCTTTTGCGCCGCGTCGAGGGATTCTTTTATTGCCTTTGAATAATTTTCTTCAAGCGAAAAATTAAGGCCGCATTCTTTAAAGGCTTGAGCGGTCTTTTTTGGATCGCTTTGCTTAGCGGAACTTAATTTTGTAATCACGCATTTTTCAAAAAAACTTTTTCCGTCTTGGTTCTTAAAAAGCGGCGCGATGTGGCGAACGTCTTTGTCGGCGGCGCATGCAAAAAGAAGATTTTTCTTTCTTTTGTCATCCGAGAAAATGGCGTTAAAGGTTTCCATCGTTCCCTTGATTGAGTTGACTGTGTGGGCTCCGTCAAGAACAAGAAGGCCGCCTTCTTTAACTTGTATTGTCTGAAAGCGGGCGGGCAGATAAGCCTTTTCCAAACCGCGCTCGATTGTCTCTTCCGAAATTTCAGGGAAGGCCAGTTTGACGGCGGCCGCGGCTAAGAAGGCGTTTTGCGCCTGGACTTTTCCGAGCAAGCGCAAGCGGGCTTTTATCGGTCGGCTGAAAATTTTTGAGCGCATTGTTACATTCATAAAGTATTGGCCGCCGTCGTTTTTGTCTTGCTTGCCTTTCTCGAAACTGAATTCCAATTCTTCCAAAAGTTCGTCGGCAAAGTAAAGGGGAGCCTTCATTTTTTTCGCGGCTTCTTCAAAAACTTTTCTTACGCCCGCGCTTGTAGGTTCGGCGCAAAGGACAGGCGTGTTTTCTTTTATTATTCCGGCCTTTTCGCCAGCGATTTTTTCAAGCGTGTCGCCAAGGAATTCTGTGTGCTCAAGCTCGATTGTGTTTATGACTGATATTTTGGGTTTGACAATGTTTGTGGCGTCCAAGCGGCCTCCCAAGCCCACTTCAAAAACATTTGCGTCTGTCTTTGCTTCCCTAAAGCACAAAAAGGCATAAAGAGTCACAAGCTCAAACCAAGTTATTTGTCGGTCTGAAGGAAGGCGGCCGTTTTTTAGCGCGTCGATTTTTTCCTGCATTTGTTTTGCGCAAGTTTCATAAATTGAATCTTCAAAGAGCTCTCCGTTTTGCGAAATTCGCTCGTAAAAATCCTTGATGTGCGGGGAAGTGTAGAGGCCGGTTTTTTTCCCGCTTTGAGTTAAAATGGAACTGACCATTCTTGACACCGAGCCTTTTCCCTTGCTTCCTGCAACGTGAACGCAAGGCGCGGATTTTTGAGGGTCGCCAAATTGGGCGCAAAGCCATTCGATTGTGTCCAGCCAAAAAATATTTTTTGTCGGAAGCCTTTCAAAATTCAGAAAGGAATCCAGCCAATTTTTAAAATCATCGCTTTTCATATTTTTTTAAGCCTACCACTTATTGAAAAAAAAATCTATATAAGATAAAATATAAAAAAATTAAGGAAAAACAAAGTATGGCAAAAGACGAAATTCAATATTCAGACATGAGCGGAACTTACGAAGCCGCTCTAAAAAAAAGCCGTGAAATCGAAAACGACATCAAGGTAAATCCCAAGAAATACCGCGTCCTTACAGGCGACAGGCCCACAGGCCAGCTTCATATCGGCCACTATTTTGGCTCGCTTCAAAACCGCGTTCGCTTGCAAAACCTTGGCGTTCCTGTAATGATTTTGGTCGCGGATTATCAGGTTTTGACAGACCACGAGGCTTTTGACCAGATTTCGCAAAACACAAAGCAGCTGGTAATCGATTACTTGGCCGCTGGAATCAAGCCGGGAAAAGACGTTTGCATTTTCCCTCACTCGTATGTTCCAGAAGAAAACCAGCTTATGCTTCCGTTCCTTACATTGGTAAGCAATTCTGAATTGGCCAGAAACCCTACCGTCAAGGATGAAATCATAAAAGGCGAGGCTAGCGGAAGCTTTAAGCGCGGCGTCAACGAAGGAATGTACACATATCCGATTCACCAGGCTTGCGACATTCTTTTTTGCAAGGCGAATGTAGTTCCTGTCGGAAAGGACCAGCTTCCTCACTTGGAAATCACAAGAACAATCGCCCGCCGCTTTAACAACAAATACGGAAACGGCAAGGAAGTCTTTCCCGAGCCTTACGCCTTGCTTGCAAAATCGCCTATGATCAAGGGCTTGGACGGACAGGCCAAGATGAGCAAGTCCCTCCACAATTGCATTTTCCTACACAACACGGAAGACGAAACCGCCGCCTTGATAAAAAAGGCAAAGACAGACAGCGACCGCCACATCAGCTATGATCCGGAAAAGCGCCCGGAAGTTGCCAACTTGCTTCAGCTTATTTCTTTGTGCACAGAAGAAAGCCCGGAAGAAGTCGCGGCCCGTTTGGGAGACGGCGGCGGCGGAGCCCTAAAATCCGAGCTTACAAAGGCGATAAACGAAAAGCTTCGTCCTTTGCGCGAGGAAAGAGCCAAACTGGAAGCTGACACAGGCTACATCAGGCAAGTGCTTTTGGACGGGGTCAAGCAGGCTAGGGAGATTGCCCAAGCCACGCTTGAAGAAGTCCGCGCTTCAATGAACATGGTTATTTAATAAAAAAGACGCCGAAAAGTCGGCGTCTTTTTTATTCGTATAAAATGCTAGAGGGCGCAGCGCATGACCCCTGCGATAATCGCGACCAAGGCGACAAGGGTTACCGCGTAAATCCAAGCGGGAAGGCTTCCGTCGCCCCTTTTTGCCGCGCTCTTTTGCGCGCTTGACGGATGCTTTTTATGAACGTAAAAATAATTTTTTTTATGGGCGTCTTTCATTTGTTGGACGGATGAAAGGCCCGCGATTCCGGGCTGGTCTTTTCCAGCGTAGCCGCAAGAAGGGCAGCCGTTTATGAACATGTTTGAAGAGCCTGTTTTTCCGCAAACGGGACATCGTACGGATGAAAAGAATCTTCCGCACTTTCCGCAAAAGCGGGCGTTTTGGGCTACTTCCGCTCCGCAGTTTTCGCAAAAGAATTTCGCTTGTTTTTTATTAGACGCCATTTTTATTACCCAATCAAGTCAACTTTAATTCAAGAATTTTTCCGTTGGACAAAACTTTAGCGGCAACGCTTTTGTAAAGCTTGTCCTGGCCAAAAGTGGCTCTCTTTATCGTGTCGCCAACTTTTAAATTTTGAACGAAGGAAGGGCTGTCGCTTGTGAATTCAATTCTTCCTTGAGAATATTTTTTTACCTTGCCTGTGACCAAGCAATTGTTTTGCGGATTTGTGAAAATGAATTCCAATTTTGTTCCGCTTTCTTCCGCAAAGTCAGATGATTTTTTTCCGATGATGTAGTTTGTCAATTCCTCCAAACTGTCTTTGTCAAGGGAATTGATCATTCCAAAAACGCCCAAAGACCTAGCCTTGGACTTTTCGTCGTCGTTCATTGGACGCGAATTGTAAAGAATGACTTTGGGCACAACGCCGCCGATTCCGCTTTTTGTGAATTGAACGAAAGTTTTCCAGTGGCGCGGATATTCAGCCGTGGAAATCACGACGACATCGGGAGCGATTTCCTCAACGTTGTCCAAGGCTTTTAGGAGCCAACGGTAAACGATTGTCTCCGCTCCTGACTTTTGAATCGCGGCTTTTAGAGGCTTTAGGATTTCTTCTTCTTCAGCGATTAAAAGAGCTTTCATTCGGTACCCAAATTGTTTACGCCGTAGCCGTATATTCTCCAAATGCCGTCTCTTTGGCGAACGTAGTAAATGTATTCTTTTTTCTCATAGAAGTTCTTGTACTTGAACCATTCGTGGACTGTGACAGTTCCTTCCGTTTGCGAATAATTTGTTCTCTTTATTTCAAAGCGCTCTGGAATCGCCACAATGTCTTTTTCGATTGTGTCTGACATCAATGCGGCCTTGTAGTCGTTGATCATCTTTTCGCAGTCTTCGGCGGAAGACGCCGCGTACTTGCTTCTTCTTAAAGGATCGCTTTTGAGCATTTCTTCCAAGTCAATGTAAAGGAAGTATTGGTCCCACAAAGTTTTTTGGCGGGCGACGATTGTTTGTTCAACAACCTTGTCTGGAGAAATTTGTTCAGGCTGCAAAATTTCCGCAGTGCCCGCGGCAACCGGAATGAAGGTTGACGAAGCCGCTGAAGGAGTGGGGCGAACTTCAAGGGTCAAGCGGTTTGACTTGAGCTCTATGTATTTTGACTTGTAAAGTTCAGGATAAAAAGAAAGTTCGATGTAGTAAACGCTCGGTTCGTTAAAGTTCAAAAAGTTTTTTGCGTTTTCCACAAAAGAATATTCTTCGCCGGTTTCCAAAGAAATTTCCCTGAAGTAAACGGTTTGGTTTGTAGTTCTTTTTCTGATCAAGGCGTTTGTTTGTTCAAGGCGAGTGTTCTTAACTGTGAAGGCGGCGAAATCCGCGCTGAACATTCTGTCGTCGGCCAGCTTGAAGCGCAAGGTTTCCGGCCCCTTGTTCTTTATTGTGACATGAACATAAATAGGATTGTCTTCCGCGCTTCCTGGATAATACATCGTTCTGTCGAAAAACTTAATCGAAACGCTAGCGTTGGAATAATCGCTTTTTGAGCTTTTGTCTTTTTGCGCGAAAACGCTATGGGCAAAAAGAGCTAAAACTGCTATAATCAATAAAGATTTTTTCATGAAAACTCCTATTTTTATTATCGGAATTTTTTATGCATTCATTAGATAATATAGTAACAAACAAATTAAAAAAATGGCAAGCGCTAAACGGCGTTTTGCAATCCTTGTCCTCTGAGGAATCATTTCCCGCCCAAATCGAAGGCTTGGACGGCTCCCTCGCGTCTTTTTTTGTGCGAGCCTACTTGGATTCCTGCAAGGCAAGAAAAATTCAAGCCGCCCAATATTCAATGTCCTCTAAGAATGCCGGAAGCCTGGATCTTTTGCTTTTGGCCGCGAGCGAGCGAGACGCTTTGGAAATCAGGCAGGATTTGGAAAGCCTTTGCGACGGCTTTGAGCTGTATTATTTTCCAAGCTGGGGGACCGTTCCTTACAGGGCGGCTTCAAAGGGAAGCGCCGTTTTTGGCGAAAGGGCCGCTTTTTTGTCAAGGCTTCTTTTGCGCGACAATTCCCCCTTGAGCGCCAATCCAAGAATTTTCGTGGCCAGCCTCAGGGATTTTCTTTCGCCGTTGCCTGACCCTGAAAGCTTGAAAAAAAGGTCTTTTGTTTTAAAAAAAGGTCAGACTGTTGACACGGACATTTTGAGCGAAAAGCTTTCGCAAAACGGATATTTTAGGGTTCCCCGCGCCAGCGTACCGGGAGAGTTCGCCCTTAGGGGAGAGGTCTTGGACTTGGTTTTTCCTGGCGGCGCAAAGGGCGTTCGCGTGATTTTGGACTTTGACAAAATTGAAAAAATCAAGACCTTTGTTCCTGACACGCAGGTTACCGAAAAAGAGCTTGAAAGCGTTTTGATTTTTCCGATGAAGGAAATCGTTTTTGACCAGGATGAAGTTCAAAAATTAAGGAAAAAAACAGAAGAATACAAGAAAAAATGTATAAAAAATAATACAAGTTCAGAAGCTTTAGAGATTGAAAGTCAAAAAAAAGATACAAGTTCAGGTCTTTTTGAGGGCGAAGAAGTTCTTTTGCCTTTTACTGACAAAGTTGAGGAAATCTTGGAGGACCGTCTTTGCGATTTGGAGCTTGCCGGTTCTTGCGAGGGCGAAGAGCTTTTTTACCCCTTAATTTGCAAGTCAAAGCTCTTGGATTATTTGGCTCCGGGCGCCAGCGTTTTTTACTTTGACTATGACAGGCAGTTGAATTCAGTTGATACGATTTTTAGGGAGTGGACTTCCTTGTACAGGAAAGCCCGTCTTGAGGAGCCGTGCTTTCCGCCAAAAATGGCCTTGTTTGACTTTGACAAATTGTCCGAAAGCTATTCCCGCTCTTTGATGCTTAGAAGCCTTCATACCCAGTTGGCTGAAGGGGAGGCGGATGCAAAAAATTCCCAGGCAAGCGCCTCCTCTTTAAAATCCTTTAACTTGACGGCTGAGCCTTCTAGAAGTTTTTTTGGGAACATAACTTATTTAAAAGAGCAGCTTGCTTCCTTGCAAGAAAACGGCTATGACATCGCTGTTTACGCTGACAATGAAAATCAAGCCCTAAGATTGCAGGAAATCCTTTCTGAAGCCGTAAATTGCGACCAAAGGCCCTTGCTTGTGATACCGAAGGCTATTTCTTCCGGCTTTTCCATTCCGGACATAAAGCTTTTGGTAATCCAAGAGAACGAAATCTTTGGAAGGCGCAAAAAGGCTCCAAAATCTATAAGGAGCGCAAAAAGCGTTCCGATTGACACATTCGTCGAACTTACGCCGGGCGACTATGTCGTTCACGTAAATTACGGCATCGGCCTTTTTAAGGGAATCGAGCGCGTGAAAAGCGGCGGTCAAGAAAGGGATTACATAAAGCTTGTGTATGCCGACGAAGACGTTGCCTTTGTTCCGATTGAGCAGGCCAATTTGATTCAGCGTTACATCGGAAACGAAGGCGAAAAGCCAAAACTTGACCGCATCGGAAGCAAGGCCTGGGAAAACCGCAAAAACAGGGTTAAGCAAGCCGTTGAAGAGTTGGCGCAAAAACTCATCGACTTGTATTCAAGGCGAAAGGCTTCTGTCGGATACTCTTTTCCAAAGGACACTGAATGGCAAACCGCCTTTGAGGCGTCTTTCCCTTACGAAGACACGCCTGACCAAATCACAGTCACAAAAGAAGTCAAGGAAGACATGGAAAAGCCTGTTCCGATGGACCGTTTGCTTTGCGGAGACGTTGGCTATGGAAAGACAGAAATCGCCATGCGCGCGGCCTTTAAGGCTGTTTTGGGCGGAAAGCAAGTTGCCTTTTTGGCGCCGACTACGATTCTTGCCGAACAGCATTACGAAAGCTGCCTTGAGCGCTTTAAGAATTTTCCGGTTTCAATCGCGATGCTTTCACGTTTTGTAAGCAAGGCCGACCAAAAAAAGATTTTGGAAAGGCTC
>JAILDQ010000272.1 GCA_024689365.1 Treponema sp.
TTTAGCCGAGCGCTACGTCGAGAATCATCATCAGGACAAAGCCCGCTCCAAAGCCTGCGGTTCCGGCGTTGGAGTGTTTTCCTTCGCTGGCTTCCGGAATCAATTCCTCGACTACCACAAAAAGCATGGCTCCCGCGGCGAAGGCCAAGAGAATTGGCATTGCAGGGACTAAAAGGCGGAAAAGGGCGATTGTCAAAATCGCGGCGATTGGCTCTACCGCGCCGCTTAATGTTCCGTACAAAAAGGATTTTGCCCTGCTTCCGCCGGAGCTTTTTAATGGAAGCGAAATGATGGCGCCTTCCGGGAAGTTTTGAATCGCGATTCCGAGCGCGAGCGAAAAGGCGTCGGCGTAAGAAAGGGCTTGGCCCTGCAAAAAGGCCGCGGCGACCGCTCCGACAGCCATTCCTTCAGGAAAGTTGTGCAAAGTGACGGCCAAAACAAGCATCGTTATTTTTTGCAAGTGGCTTTTTGGTCCTTCCGCTTCTTCGGAATTCATGTGCAAGTGGGGAATGAGTTTGTCAAGCAAGAACAAAAATGCCATTCCCAAAAGAATTCCGAGCGCCGCTGGAAAAAAGGCGAGTTTTCCCATTGAAGAGCTCTGTTCAATCGCCGGAATTATAAGGGACCAAACGCTCGCGGCGACCATGACGCCCGAGGCGAAGCCCAAAAGGCTTTTTTGCAGGATCGCGTTCAGCTTGTCCTTTAGGACAAAAACGCAAGCCGAGCCAAGCATGGTTCCTATAAAAGGCAAAGAGAGCAAAAGTAAAAGTTGCGGAAAAGAATTCATTTGCATAAAATTATAAAGCAGATTGAATTTTATGTAAATACGCGCTACAATGTTCAAACTTTATGGCGCAAAAAGAACGAAGCACATTTGAAAAATTAGTTTCACTTATCAGCGACGACGAACGCAAGGCTTTGCTTGAAAAAATGAGGCCCTTGGAAGGCGATCCCGACGCGCGTTCCTTGGAGTCTGTAAAAGACCCTTCGATGAACGCCGATGAAATTGTCTTGGAAGAAAGCCTCAAGCAAGAGTCGATTTTCTACCGCTTTATTTTGTGGCTGCGGTCCATCTTGACTTCAACGTCTGCCGAACAGCTTTACAACGACGACAAAATCATGTCCCTTTTTAGAAAAATCAACCGCGATTATCCAGGCTTGATTGACTATAAGGGCGCCCTGCTTTTGACAATATTTTACGAAAAGCTTTTGGAATTGAAAAAAGCCGCGGATTTTTTCAGGCCTTACGTTGACGCGATTTACGAAAACATCGGCGCCTTTTATGTTTTCCTCGGTTCCTTTGTTGTTCCTGAAGTGACGCAAAGGATGAATACTGAAGTTGACCCTATGAGCCTTCCCCTTGACCGAGAGGTTACCGGAGAGTTGCGCTCTTCTTTCTTAAGAAAAATGGAAGAAATAATCAAGGAGATTCCTTCGCACAGAAGGTCTTACTTGTATCAATGCGCCGTTTCTGTCGATTGGCTCAGCCAATTCACAAAGCTTCCTTTTGAGCGTTTTATTTCCTCCTTTTCAAACGGTTTGAGCGATTCTCCTGTGGCGCGCTTTGAAAGCGTTACCGGAGAGTTGAACGCCTTCGCGAAAATTTTGTGCAACGGTAACACGTTGCCGTCGGAAGCCCTGGAGTCAGTCTACTTGTTCTCCGCAAAAAAAATGGTTCCCAATTCCAGCGAGGGAAAGGACGACGATTCGCGCGCCAAAGAATTTATGGACAAGGCCACTTCTCACATGGCCATAATCCATATATTCATAAACAGCGTTCCCCTTAGATATTTGAACAAGGTTGTTTACAACAACATCCAGTGGCAGCCCGACCAGTTTGCCGGAGCGGAAGATTGGTTTGCCCGTTACAAGGACCAATGGAAAAGGCTTTTTGACGAACAGTGGAATTATTGGCTCAAAGAAAAAAAGCGCGCCGGCTTGAACAAACGCCTTAAGGAAAATTTTGGAATTGAAAAAATTCCCCTTTTGCCAATCAGGCCTTGGGCCAATCTTTGGGGCGGCCTCGACTTTCATTTTGAAAACACGGCGGGCTTTTTGCTTTGGTTCGTTTCAAAAAAGCAAAATGAAGTTGTGGAGCCTTTGAAAACCCTTTTGCTGGAAGGCCAATTTGTCAATAAAGAAAACCGCGCGGAATTCGCCAATACACTGAACGACTTGGCTCAGATTTCTTCCAGAATGTATGACTTTGAGGAAGACCTTTCCAACAATGGACAAACAGGCTTGGTTTTTGAAAAGCTTGCCAGCGAGCATTTGAGAAGCCTTGCGGCGCAATCAAAAATTGACACCTTGATTATAGAGAAAGAGGCGATTGTAAAAGCCACAAAAAATAATTTTTGCAATTGCGCCCGCTCAGTCCTTAACATTTTGAACGGAATCTTCGCGGAAAAAAAAGACACCCGTTATGACGGCATTCAAAACTTGGCTTCGATACAAGGCTCTCAAAACGCGAACTTTAGGGCCAGCCTCATGAAAAGCCAAAGCGTTTTCTTCGCGGCCTTGGACGTTCTCAAAGAGCTTGAGCAAATCGACATGCCCAACAACGGAATCAAATGATAAATCTTGCAGATCTTGGCGAGGCCGCCATTCCAAACGATTTAAAATGGGGCCTTCTTCCTTTTTACAAAAACGCCCTTCCTTTTGAAGGCGATGAAAAAATCAAGCCTCTTTGGGGAATGACGCTGAGGGCGGCGGGCTCGATGCGCTTTAGGTGGAATGAAACAAATCCCAACCGAGATTCTTTTTTGAACGGCCTTTGCCAAAAATTCGGCGGCAAGGAAATTCTTCCGATTGAATTGATTCATTCAAAAATAGTTTTTGACGCGAACAAAGCCTGCGACACTTTTCAAAAACAGGGCGACGGAATTGTCACGCAAAACAAAAATCTCATTCCTGTCGTGACGGCCGCCGACTGCGTTCCCCTTTGTTTTTTTGACTCAAAGAGCTGGGCTTTTGGCGCGGCCCATTCAGGCTGGAAGGGAACTGGAATCGCGGGCAACGTTATAAAAATGATGGCAAAAAAATACGGCTCAAATCCAAAAGACATTTTGGCGGCCGTCGGTCCCCACATTCACGATTGCTGCTACACGGTTGACAAGAGCCGGGCCGATTATTTTATCGACAACTTTGGAAGCGACACAGTCCAAAAATTGGAAGACAATAAATACTCGCTTTCCCTTTTGCGCGCGAACCTCAACGTTATGGCGGCCGCCGGCTTGCTTGAGGAAAACATTGTCGCCGCGAAAAATTGCACGGCTTGCGACGAGCGTTTTGGCTCTTTTAGACGGGAGGCTTCGACGCTTCCAGACCAAGACAAATCCCGCTTATTTACAACCCAAGCCGCATTCGTTATAATGGAAAGCCGTCAATGAAACTTGATAGATATTATTCAGAAATTTACAAGCGATACGGAAACGTCACAAGGGCGCGCGGCTGTTTTTTGTACACCCAAAAAAATGTCCGCTTGACCGACTTGAACCAAGAGGGCGGAAGGGCGATTTTAGGATGGGATTCGCCCGCTTACACTACGTTCAAGAATCTTTTGAGCAAGGGCTTGGCCGGTTCTTTTATAAGCGCGAGCGAAGGCCGCCTTCAAAAAGCGGTCTCGGAACTTTTTTCTTCCAAACGAAAAACTTTTCTTTATTCCCATAAAAAAGACGCGATGCAAGGCGCCCTCATGCTCGATCCAAAAAGCGTGAGCGTTTACAAGCCCTTTAACGGTGTTGATTATTCTTCGATAAAAAACATAATTCTCGCGCCGCCGCTTCCATGGACAAATAATTTTTTTGTATTGGCGACGAACGACTTGGACGCAGAGCTTCCGTCGGAGGCTTTTTCGCCTGCATTGCTGGGGGCGGCGGCCAGAGCGGTTTACGATTTGATCGCCGCGCTCAAAAATCGGCAGGAAAAAGATTTTTTCATTTACGACAAGGTTTTGACAAAATATTTTGAGCGAAAGGCCTGTTGGCTTCGCCCAAAAATTCCGCAAGAAAAATACGACGATTTTGTATTGGCTTGCCTTGACGCCGGCGTCGCGATAAATCCTGATTACAATTCGGATTCAATCGTTCCTTTTGGAGCGGACAAGGGAGTTCTAAAAAAAATGGGAGAAATCAATGCTTGAGTCTGAAATTCTTTTGCATTGCGTCCGCTTGATTTTTGGAGGCCTTTGCGCTTTTGCCGCGATTATGCTTTGCGCAAAAAGAAGGGAGGCTGGCGTAGTTTGCCTCTTGGCCTTTGTCTTGACTTTTTACGCGCGGACGGTTTATCAAATATTGCTTTCTCTTGGAATCATCGCAAACGAAGGGCCAAGCTTTTTTGACATTCCTGTATTGACGATTTTGTTTGAAACGATTCCGCCCTTCTTTTTGCTTTTGGCTTTGATATTCATGATTTTTAAAAACAAGTGAGGCTTTTGCTTTGACTGAAAAAGAATATTGGGATGACTTTGTAAAAAAATCAGGCCTTGAAGACGAGGCCAAATACGCCGGCGATTTTGGTTTTGAAGCGAGGGGCTTTGCCGGAACCGAACGCTTGGCTTCTGTTTTGGCCGGAAAAAAGACCGCCGCTTTTTTTTCCTACGCAAGCTTTGCCGTGGACAATGAAGAGCTTCCGCTTTCTGACGAGTACTACATTGTTCTTGGCGCTGACAGGGAGCCTCTTTGCATAATAAAAACGACAAGCGTTCAAGTTCTTCCTTACGATCAAGTCACTTGGGAAATGGCCCAAAAGGAAGGCGAGGATTCAAGCCTTGAGGAATGGCGGCAAAAGACCCGCGAAAATTTGGAGGAAGAAGGCGACCTTGTCGGCTTTGACTTTACGCCAGACCTAAAATTGATTTACATGGAATTCAAGGTCGTCCACCGCTAATTTTCGTTAAAGGCAAAAAAGCGAACCTACTAGCGCAAGAAAGACGAATGCGCTAAAATAACTCTTTATGAGACTCTATTCCAACCGACATTTGTTTCTTTCTATTATATTAACAATGATCTTTACCGCCGCCGTAATTTTGGGGGCGCAAAAAATTTTTTCTTCTAAAAACTCTTCTGTAAAAAGCTCGCAAGAAAACACTTCTGGGCTTGAGACGGACAAGGAACTTTCCGAAAAACCGGCGGCCGAGCCTGAATACGGCCAGCGCCAATTGCAAGTGCCCGTGGCGGCTCCTTCCGTTACCTACACGGCGGACGAACAGCAAAACATTTCGGTTTACCAAAAATACAACGAGGCCGTTGTGAACATCACGACGCAAGTTATGGGCGTGAATTGGTTCTTTGAGCCAATCGCGGAAGACGGCGGCTCTGGCTCAGGCTCAATAATCGATCCTCGCGGTTACGTAATAACGAACGTTCACGTAATAGAAAAGGCGACAAAGATTTACATTTCCCTTTACGACGGAAGCCAGTACGAAGGCCATGTCGTCGGTTCCGACATTGAAAGCGACATTGCCGTCTTGAAGTTTAATCCGCCGGAAGGCCTCGTTCTAAAAACAATTCAATTTGGCGACAGCGAAAAATTAAAGGTTGGCCAAAAGGTCATCGCGATTGGAAACCCTTTTGGCTTTGAGCGAACCCTCACAACGGGAATCGTAAGCGCGCTTGGCCGCCCGATAAAAAATTCAAACAACGTAATCATTCGCGGAATGATTCAAACCGACGCTTCAATCAATCCAGGAAATTCCGGCGGCCCGCTTTTGGACACCGCGGGAAACATGATAGGAATCAACACGATGATTTACAGTTCGAGCGGCTCAAACGCCGGAATCGGTTTTGCGGTTCCAGCCTCGACGGCCAGGCGGGTCGTTTCGGATTTGCTTCAATACGGAAAGGTTAGGCGAGGCGCGATTCAAGCAAGCCTTGTTCAAATGAGCCGCGCCATCAGCGATTACGCCCGCCTTGACATAAGCTACGGAATCTTGGTCAGCGAGGTCACTCGCGGCGGCAACGCGGAAAAGGCCGGAATCAAGGGCGGAAGCCAAGCCGTTCGTTACGGAAACTCTCGCAACGCAAGAACCTTTTACATTGGCGGAGACATCATCATCGGCATTGACGGCGTGAACGTTTCAACTTATTCAGATTATTATTCAATGCTTGAAAACAAACGTCCTGGCGACACTGTGACCGTAACAATTCATAGAAACAAAAAGAATTACGATTGCAAGCTTGTTCTCGCTGAAGAAGGCTCTGCGGAATAAAAATGAGAAAATTTGTAGTTCACGCTCCCTACGAGCTTTCGGGCGACCAAGGGCAAGCGGTTCAAAAACTTAGCGAAGGCTTTTTGCGCGGCGACCGCTTCCAAACCTTAAAGGGCGTTACGGGAAGCGGAAAAACATTTACGATGGCCAAAATCATAGAAGCCGTCCAGCGGCCGACTCTTGTCATCAGCCACAACAAAACTTTGAGCGCCCAGCTTTACCGCGAGTTCAAGACCTTCTTCCCCGAAAACGCTGTCGAATATTTTGTTTCCTACTACGACTATTACCAGCCGGAAGCTTATGTTCCCGCGCGCGACTTGTATATAGAAAAAGACGCGGCCATCAACAAAGAAATCGACCAAATGAAAATGGCCGCCACCTACAGTTTGATGGAGCGCCGTGACGTAATCGTAATCGCAACCGTTTCCTGCATTTACGGTTTGGGAATGCCTGAGCTTTACAAGTCGATGCGGGTTCACATAGAAAAGGGAACGACCCTCGATACCCACAAGCTTGCGATTGAGCTCGCGCAAATTCAGTATCACCGCAACGACATGATTTTGGAACGAGGCTCTTTTAGAATCAAGGGCGACGTGATTGAAATCTATCCGCCTTACATGGAATTTGACGAAGCCTACAGAATCGAACTTGACTGGGAAGAAGTTGTTCGCATCCGCCGCTTTAACGTTGTCTCGGGAAAGATTACCGAAGAGCTTGACGAAACGACCGTCTATCCCGCGAAAAACTTTGTCGTTCCCCAAGACCAGCTTGAGACTGCCACCGACCGCATTCAAAAAGAAATGGAAGAGCGCGTGGAAGTCTTGCGCTCGCAAAAGAAAATCTTGGAAGCCGAACGCCTGAAGACGCGCGTAACTTACGACATAGAAATGATGAAGGAAATGGGCTATTGTTCCGGAATAGAAAACTATTCCGCGCCAATCGCAAACCGCGCTCCTGGCGAGCCGCCCGCAACCTTGCTTCATTATTTTCCCGACGATTTTTTGGCTTTGATTGACGAGGCCCACGTTACCGTTCCGCAAATCGGAGCGATGTACGAGGGCGACCGAAGCAGAAAGCAAAATCTTGTTGACTTTGGCTTTAGGCTTCCGAGCGCCTTGGACAACAGGCCCTTAAAGTCGGACGAGTTTTGGAAAAAAATAAACCAAGTGATTTACGTAACCGCCACTCCGCGGCCGGAAGAAGTCAAGCAGTCAAGCCAAGTCGTGGAGCAAATCATTCGTCCAACAGGCTTGCTTGATCCGATTGTCGAAGTTCGGCCCAGCGAAGGCCAGATGGAAGACGTTTACAAAGAAGTTTTGGCAAGAATCGAAAAGGGCGAGCGAAGCTTGATTTTGACCCTCACGAAAAAAATGGCCGAAGACTTGACCGATTATTTGCTGGGCCTCAACCTAAAGGTAAAATACATCCATTCGGAAATCGACACTTTTGAGCGTGTGGAAATTCTCAAGTCTTTGCGAACAGGCGAGATTGACGTTTTGATTGGAATCAACTTGTTGAGAGAAGGAATCGACCTTCCGGAAGTGAGCTTCATCGCGCTTTTGGACGCGGATAAAATCGGCTTTTTGCGCTCGACAACTTCCCTTATCCAAATTATTGGACGTGCCGCCAGAAACGCCGAGGGAAAAGTCGTCATGTACGCCGACCGAATGAGCGACGCGATGAAGGAGGCGATTGACGAAACCCGCCGCCGCCGCTCGATTCAAGAGGCATGGAACAAGGAACACGGCATCACGCCCAAGACGATTAAGAAGGCTGTTTCGGACATTTTGGAGCGGCAAGAGCAAGACGCCAAGGAAGACGCGGCGATTCAGCTTGAAGCCTTGAAAAAATCCGCCAACCTTTTTGTGGCAAAGGAAAGAAAAAAACTCATCGAAGCGCTTAAAAAAGAAATGTCCGATTGCGCCGAGCGCCTTGACTACGAACAGGCGGCCGCCATTCGCGACCAGATTTTTGAAATTGAAAAGACCTACGGAAAATAATGCGCGCGCGGTGGGCGAGCGGCTTAGTTGGCGCTCATGCGGCGTCAATATAGTTTTGGGCTTTGATAAAATTTTCTTCGCCGCTATTGACACAAACCGCGATTTTCTATAAAATATTAAAACTCACGATTGAATATTAAAGGCAGGTGAAATATTATGTCAAGAACATGCGCTATTTGCGGAAAATCTCCGGTTCACGGAAACAGAGTAAGCAAGACTTACCATCACACTCGCCACGTGTGGAAGCCAAATCTTATCAAAGTAAAGGCTGACTTTGGCGACGGCGGAGCCCGCACAATCACCATTTGCACACAGTGCTTGAGAAGCGGCTTTGTAACAAAGAAAGTTCACGTTCCCAAAGAAAACCAGGCTGCTCAGGCCGCAAACTAAATCTAAAGGCCTGTCTTTTGGCGGCCGTTAGATTTCCAATCTCAAAGCGTCGTAAGCAGGCAGAACGGATCCGCCGCTTGCGACGATTTTTTTTAGCTCGGGATATTCGGGCAAAATCTCTTTAAAGTATTCAGTTATTTCCTCGTGGCTATAGTCGTGCGTCATATGGGTTGTCCATGTGTGAAGGGGCTTGATTTTTTCCGCAAGGGCAAGCGCTTCCTTAAAGCTAAAATGGGTGGTGTGGCTTTCCTTTCTAAGGCCGTCAATCACAGCGTGAACCAAAAGGCCGGAATTCATTTTAATCAATTCAACAGCCTTGTCGCTGACGTAATTGCAGTCGGTCAAGTAAGCCGCGCTGCGTTTTGTTCCGTCCGCGCCGATGGTGGAAATAAGGTAACCGGCCGTGTCGATTTTTCCATGCTTCATCGGAATTGAAATTATTTCCATTCCTCCAAGGGAAAGGGGATTTTTTCCGCTGAGAGACTCTGCGTTTTTTAAAAGAACGCGCGGTTTTCCGCCGCCGATTTGGGTTCGCTTAAAAATATAGTCAAAGTGGCTCTTTACGATTTTCAAAGTGGAAGCATTTGCGTAAATTGGCATTGGATTTGTGTTTTCGTTTGAAGCGTGAACCACTCCGTTTTGGTCAGTGTATTTTGACCTTGAATGGGGAACTTTCGTGTGGCTGAAAATGCGAATGTCGTCAAGGCCGTGCAAGTGGTCGGCGTGTCCGTGGGTCAAAAGAACCATGTCCAAGGCTGGAATTTTTGCCGCGAGCGCTTGGCTTCTAAAGTCTGGGCCAACGTCAATCAAAATGCGATAAGTTTTTCCTTCAAAATCGTTTGTTATGTACGCGCTCGCCCTGTAGCGCTTGTCATGCGGGTCGCTCGAGGAGCAAACCTTGCAGTTGCATGATATTACCGGAACTCCGTGGCTTGTTCCGCTTCCCAAAATCGTCAAGAACATGCAAACATTATCGCGCGAACTCCCCCTTTTTTCAAGCGGC
>JAILDQ010000282.1 GCA_024689365.1 Treponema sp.
GTAACGGCGGCGAAGGCGGAGTCAAGAGCTTGCAGGAATATCACAGTTTGATTAAATAAGCATTCATACTGAACAATTTTCAAGATGACGAATAAAAGTCCGCCCCGGCATTTGTTGGAGCGGATTTTTTTGCTTGCCCACAAAGCCCATCTTTGCTAGAATAAAAATATGGAACAAAATGTCAATAAAAAAGTCAATTCCATTTTAGCAGCATTCGCGATTTCCGCAATAATATTTGTCTTTTCATACATCGCTCTTGCCTTTAGTTATGGCGATCCAAAAGATTTTTTAAACCCTGTGATTTTCTCTCAATTAGCCGTTGGAATTGCCATAAGGCTTTTTCTTTCTTTGTCCGCGATTTATATTTTTCTCCGCAATCAAAAAAATCTTTTTTCAAACAAGACGCTGAAGATTTTTGTTTTTGCCGCAATTACAATCGCCGTTCTTTGCATCCTTGTGGCCATAACCCGAGCGGCCTTATCAAACCTTATAAAAGATAATCTTGAATTGTTTGAAAAATTTTTTTACATCAATCAAAAGCTTTTGTATTTTCCTGCAAGCGAATGCGTTTCAAACTTTATTTCTTTAGGAATAGGAAGGCTTATCAAAAATCCTTGGTTTGTCGCGCGGTTTTTTGCGATTCTAGCGGACGCCATTTTCTTTTTTCTTGGAATTTTCAAGTTCGCGAATTTCGCTTCAGGCCTTACCCCGTCAAACAAAGAAAACAAAACCACGCGCTCGTCTTTTAAGGAAGCCATCGATAATTGTTTTTACAAATACTTTTACCTTGACGGAAGAGCCAGCCGCTCGGAGTTTTGGTTTTTCACCCTTTTTGTTTTATTGCTAGGGCTCATTCCATGCGTCGTGTTATACGCAAGCTTCGCGCTCTTCAACCAAACGCTTCTTGAAATAATGTTCGCGCTTTTAATCGTGATTATCGCCGTGACCTTTATTCCTTCATGCTCGGTTGCCATCCGCCGCGCCCACGACGCTGGCTTTGCGGGAATTTACGCTTTTATTCCAATCTTGAATTACATCATAATGCTTTTGCCAAGCGACAAAGAAAACTCTTACGACGGTGAAAATCAAGTTCATTCCTGCGCGGCGACTTTTGCAAAAATACTCATTGTCATTTTATTAGCCTTTATCGTAATTTATCTTTCGGTGAACTTATATTACATTCATTCTTACATAATCCTTTAACGTCTAGTTTCTTTCATGAAAATCCGCTATAATTTTTTTATGAAAGAAATAACTGCGGAAGAATTAAACGAAAATCCTTTTAAATTAATTGGAAAAGATTGGATGCTCATAACTGCCGAAGAAGCGGGCCGGACAAACATGATGACGGCCTCGTGGGGCGGAATGGGAGTGCTTTGGGGAAAGAACGTTGCCACCGTTTACATAAGGCGCTCGCGCTTTACAAAAGGCTACATCGACAAGGGAGATTATTTTAGCCTTTGCGTTCTTGGAGAAGAATACAGAAAGCAACTCGCTTACTGCGGAAAGGCAAGCGGCCGTGACGAAGACAAAGTATCAGCTTCCGGCTTGACTGTGGAACACGCGCAAGTTGACTCTGACGGACAAAAAATTTCCGTCCCCTACTTTAAGGAAGCTCGTCTTGCAATCGTATGCAAAAAACTTTACGCCCAAGAAATGAGCGCCGCTTGCTTCACAAAATTTGGAAAAGAAATCCCCGCGCAAATGTACGCCGACGACGACTGGCATACCACATACGTTGCGGAAATTCAAAAAATTTTGGTAAAATAAGCAATCAAAGTTAAAAGCCTTGCTTGACCATATTATTCTTTTTCGCTAGAATTAGCATTGACTAACTTTCATTATAATAAGGAAATTAAATATGGATTTGGCTGAAATTGACGACGACGGCAAAGGCTTGCTTTTTTACGGAACTGGGCTTGTAACAAAAAAAGAAAAAATCGAAGGGCAGCCCAATGTTTATTTGCTTGAAACAGAAATTCAGCGCGAACGCAAAACGCAAGTGGCTCCAAAGCCCGGCCAGTTTTATTTGATTAGAAGCGGCCTTTATTCGATGACTTACAACCGCCCAATCAGCGTTTACCATTCAGAAGCCTTTGACGACGGAAAGGTGAAAATCCAATTCATGATTTTGCAAAAGGGAGAAGGAACGCGCGAATTGTGCTCCCTAAAAAGCGGCGATGAAATGAAATTGATTGGGCCGCTCGGAAACGGCTTTGTCCTTCCCCAAGACGCAAACCAAGAGCCGGCGCTCAAACCGGAAATCTGCATTCTTGGCGGAGGAATCGGCGTGGCGCCAGTCGCGAACTTCGCCTCCAGCCTCAAAGACGGAAGCTACGATTTTTACGCTTCATTTAAAAGCGGAACTTACGGCTTGGAAAACGTCAAGGCTAAAAATCTTGTAATCACCACCGACGACGGAAGCGTTGGAATTCACGGAATGATAACCGCCGCCTTCACAAAAGAAAAAGTTGAGGAAGCCGGCTACCGTTACGTTTTCGCTTGCGGCCCTACCCCGATGCTCGCTTACATTCAAAGCGTTTGCGACGAGCTTGGAATCAAGTCTTTTATCAGCATGGAAAACCGAATGCTTTGCGGCGTCGGCGCCTGCTTGGGCTGCACGATTCATACAAAAGAAGGAATGAAGCGCGTTTGCCACGACGGTCCGATTTTTGCCGGAGACATTTTGGAATTTGAAAAAGGCGCTCCCAGAAGAAAGCCTTTGCCGCCTGACGTTGAGCCTGACTTGTCGGTGGAAATCGCCGGAATCAAATTCAAGAATCCGGTAATCGCCGCCAGCGGAACATTTGGCTTTGGCCAAAACTATCGCGGTCTTTTTGACGTTGAAACTTTGGGCGGCGTTGCGATGAAGGGAACAACCTTGGAGCCCCGCGAAGGAAACCCGGGCCAGCGCATTGTGGAAGTTGTCGGCGGAAACATAAACTCAATCGGCTTGCAAAACCCTGGCGTTCCTCACGTAATCGAGCATGAGCTTCCGGCGCTTATGAAGTTGGACACCGTGGCGATTTTCAATCTTGCGGGAAGTGATTTGGAATCCTATGTTGAAGGCGCCAGATTGATTGACAAGACAGACGTTCCGATGATTGAGTTGAACATTTCTTGCCCTAACGTAAAGGTTGGCGGAGCGGCTTGGGGAATGCAGCCTGACACCGCCTACAAGTGCGTAAGCGAGGTTAGAAAAGTCACGTCAAAGCCTTTGATGATTAAGCTCACTCCAAACGCGCCTGACTACAAGGGAGTCGCTATGGCTTGCGTAAAGGCCGGAGCGAGCGCCCTCAGCTTGGCTAACTTGGTTCAAGCGGTTGCGATTGACATTGAAAAAGCGGCTCCTGTCTTTAGAAACGTTCGAGGCGGCTATTGCGGTCCTGCAATCAAACCCCTTGCCTTAAGAATGGTTTACGACGTTGTTGAAGAAATGAACAAGCTTCCGGAAAACGAACGCATCCCGGTTGTCGGCTTGGGCGGAATCGCCCGCTGGCAAGACGCGATTGAATACATAATGGCCGGAGCCGCCGCCGTTCAAATCGGTTCAGCAAAATTCACCAATCCATTTGTAATGAACGAAGTGATTGACGGAATCCGAGAATTTATGAAGAGCCACGGCTACCGAACGATTAAGGAAATGCAAGGAAAGGCGCACATCTTCATGCCCTTCAAGAGCAACGACAACTAATAAAAAAAGCCGCCATCTGGCGGCTTTTTTTGTATCCCCATCCTGAATTAAATTCAGGATGACAGTTTTTTTTCGCCTGTCGTCATCCTGAACTTGGTTCAGGACGGCGACTTTATTAGGCATCCAATTTGTCCAATTCTTCTTTTACAATTTGAACGACTTTTGCGGCGGCTTCGTCAACCGGAACGAGCTGCGCGTCGTTTTGAGAACGAAGCTTCATTTCCACGTTCGGGAGATTTTTGTCGCCGACTACGATTCTAAGCGGAATGCCAATCAAGTCAAAGTCCTTGAACTTTACTCCAGGGCGTTCCGAACGGTCGTCAAGCAATACATCGATTCCAGCCTTGAGCAATTCATCGTAAATCTTGTCGGCCGCCTCTTTCATCGCTCCGTCGTATTTAATCGGAACGATTACAACTTGGAAGGGAGCCACAGTCATAGGCCAAATGATTCCGTTGTCGTCGTGGCGCTCTTCGATGATGCTGGCCAAAGTTCTGTCAACGCCAATTCCGTAACAGCCCATAATCGGCGTGGCGGCCTTGCCGTTTTGGTCAAGGTAAGTGACGTTCATCGATTTTGTGTATTTGTCTCCAAGCTTGAAAATGTGTCCAAGCTCGTTTCCTTTTTTGCTGTAAAGCTCGGCGCCGCATTCAGGACACTTGTCGCCAGGAACTACGGTGCGGAAATCTCCGCAAGTCCAAGGAGTAAAATCGCGCAAGGGCTCGACATGCTTTGCGTGGTATTCGTTCTTGCTGGCTCCGATGTAAGCGTCGTGCATAAGAGAAACAAAGGCGCCGTTTGAATCCATGTCAACAACGCTCTTGTCGGCGATTACAGGACAGTTGCAATTAAGGGGTCCTACAAAACCGTGGGGCGCGTTGGCGTATTTTAAAATCTCTTCGTCGTTGGCCAAACCCGCTTCGCTCGCCTTCAAGAAAGCCGCAAGCTTTGTGTCGTTCACTTCCAAATCGCCGCGAATCAAAACGACAAAGTAACTTAACGGATAGTATTTTCCGGCGTTCTCTTCAACGCGCTTAAAGGACTCGGCGCCCTTCACTCCGCTCAAATCCAAGGCGCAGTTTGTAACGCGGTAAACAAGCGCTTTTATGAATTGATTGCTCTTCGCGCCAAAGAATTTTTCCATGTCCTCAATGCTGAAAACGCCGGGCGTGGCAACTTCCTCAAGCTTTTGGTCAGTGGCGACCGAACCGTTAGAGTCAGGCTTGCAGGCGGCCTTTTCAACGTTGGCGGCGTAACCGCACTTAGGGCACAAAATAAGGGTGTCGTCGCCGACGGGACTTTCAACCATAAATTCTTCTGAGCCAGATCCGCCCATGCTTCCTGTGTCGGCCTTAACGGAAATGATTGAAAGGCCCAAGCGCTTGTAGATTTTTCTGTACGCTTCGGCCACATTGTCGTAAGAGGCGTCAAGAGACGCTTGGTCAGCGTCAAAGGAATAGGCGTCCATCATCGTAAACTCGCGGCCTCTCATAACGCCGTAGCGGGGACGAATCTCGTCGCGGTATTTTGTGTTGATTTGATACAAGGTCATCGGAAGCTGCTTGTAGCTTTCCAAGCCGTCGCGAACAAGCGCTGTAAAGGCTTCTTCGGCTGTAGGGCTTACGACCATGTCCTGGCCGCCGCGGTTTTGGGGAGTGAGCATTTCGCCGCTCATCTTGTCCCAGCGGCCGCTTTCCTTCCAAATTTCTCCAGGCTGAATTACAGTCGGCTTCATTTCAAGACAACCGGCCTTGTTCAATTCCTCGCGGATAATGTTCATTACTTTTGTAAAAGACTTAAAGCCCAGCGGCATGTATGAATAAAGGCCGTTGCCCAATTTTCGGATCATTCCGGTTCGCATCATCAACTGATGGCTTGCAATCACCGCGTCGTTAGGAGAATCGCGGAGAGTGGAAATAAGAAATTTAGAAACTTTCATAGTGCGCTAATTATATAGAAAAAGTTCTAAGAATTCAATATAATATAATAAAGGCAACAAAATTATATTAATACAAAAACGCTCCCAGTCGCGTATGCGTCTTGGCGAAACCGCTTGATATCGGCGCTACACGCTGTTTGCGCTTGTAACTATTTAACTTCGCCGCTCACGCGGCGGCGCAAACAGAGTGTTTTCTCAAGACGCTCCGCTCCTTCGCGCATTTTTTACTAGTTTAAACCCGTTGCCCAATTATTTTTGGAGACACTATGAATTTTCTAAAATTTAACGATGTGCATTTTTCCTATCCTGCGGTGGAAGGTGATGTTGATGAAGACGGAAAGCAAATACAGCCGCCCGTGATTTTTGACCATTTTAGCGCGGAGCTTCCGTCGGGCTTTGTAAGTCTTGTAGGGCCAAACGGAAGCGGAAAGTCCACCTTTATGCTTTTGGCCGCGGGCCGGGTTCTTCCCCAAGAAGGAAAGGTTTATCTTTTAAATCAAGACACTTCAACGCTTGGCCAAGAAGACCGCGACGAGCTTGCAAGTTACATTTACCAAAATATGGAATTGGACACCGACCAAGAAACGGGCGAGCTTTTGGATTACGTTTACCAAAACGGAAACCTTCACGGCGCGGCCTTTGGCGTTTTGGACAGCAAAAAAGATTTTCTTGAAGAAGTAAAACAAGTTTTTGAAGTTCAAGAATTGGTCGAAAAAAAATTCACCGCGCTTTCAAAAGGCCAGCTTCAAAGGGCTTTGCTTGTCTTTGCCTTGCTTTACGGCTCAAAGTCTATTTTTATGGACGAGCCTTTTTTTGCGATGGAAGAGCGCCATAAGGAAATCGTTTTAAAATACTTAAAGGAATACAGCGCCGCCACTTGCGTATCGGTTTACATTTCGATGCACGAGCTTGACCTTACAAAAAAATATGCGGACACAGTAATGCTCTTTTATCCCAACCACAACATCGACTTGGGAAGCGTTCAAGAAGTCTTGACCGACGAGGCCTTGGAAAAAGCCTATGGCGTTCCCGTGTCAATGTTAAAGCAAAGCGAAGAGCTAAGCCGCGAGCAAATTTCCCGACGCTTAAATTTTTAGTTCGCCGCTTTCCAGAGCGACAAATTCGCTTCCGTCTTTGTAAGTGATTGTGATTGTAGGATTGCGAACTACGCCGTCAAGATGAATCAAGCTTGGCGCGTCGTCGTCGTAATTGGCTCCAATCGCAAAGTGGCAGGTTTTAAAAGCCTTTTCGTCTTCGAGCATGTTGCCTGTAATCATCGCGGCTGGATTCAGTCCGATTCCAAGCTCTCCGATGTTGCGGGCGTTTCTTTTGTAAACCTCGCCTTGGCCTTGCGGAAGCAAACCCTTCTTTTCCATTTGAATCGAACGGGCTTCAGCGTCGGTGATTGTTTTTAACAAGCGCTTGGCTTCATCCCCGCCAGTGATTTCTGTTACAAAGCCATTTTGAACTTGAACCTTTATCGGCTCGTTAATGATTGAGTCTCCGTCGCCAAAAGTCATAGAGCCGTCGTAAACGATTGTTCCGTTGCAGCCAAAGTCCGTTCCGTTTCCAACAAGAGGACTGATGAAAACTTCGCCGGCCGGAATGTTTCCGCCAGTTCCCGGCTTTGAAAAATCGCCGTCGTCAACCAAGCCCTCTCTTCCTTCGATAGGAACTGTTATGTCGGTTCCGCCGGGCGCTGTCACTTTTACGCTAACGGCGTCCTTGTACTTTGCCGAAAGCTTTTTGCAGCGGTCCTGCAATTCGCCGTAGTCAATGTTTGCCGTTCGCTCAAACATATCGGGAGTGAGGCCTGGCGTCCAAATCGAACGAATGACTTTTTTTCCTTCGAGCAAATAGTCAAAGGCGCTGTCGTACTTAACGCCGTTTTCTCCAACGTAAGGATTGGCCTCGGCCTCTGGGTCGTGGCCCAACTTAACGCTTGAAATTGACATGATGACGTCAGGCGCTGTTTTTATGGCGGCGATTACGCTTGGCTCCGCGTTGTCCATAGAAGTTTTTTCATGCTGATACATAAGAACCGTGTCGGCATCTGCGTCGGAACAAACAGAATAAAGGTCTTGGGCGATCTCCGCAGTTTTAGGATTTGCGATAATCAAAACCTTTTCGCCCTTCTTTATTTTTAAGACTTGATTTACGACCACTTGCGAGCTGGTCTGCTTTTGATTGAAAATGTTTTGCATAAAT
>JAILDQ010000286.1 GCA_024689365.1 Treponema sp.
GTCCAATTCCGAAACGTGAACAAGGCCGTCGATGCCAGGCTCAAGGTTCACGAAAACGCCAAAGTCCGCGATGCGGGCGATTGTTCCGTCAATCTTGTCGCCTTCCGAATACTTGTCCTCAACCTTGTCCCAAGGATCGGCCTCAAGCGCCTTTAGGCTTACGCTTACGCGCTCGCTTTTCCAATCGGCCTTGATGACCTTTGCCGTGATTTCTTGCCCTACCGACAAAACTTTTTCTATGTCGTCAACTCGCGCCCTTGATATTTCAGAAACCGGAAGCAAGGCCTGAAAGCCTCCCAAATCAACAAAGGCGCCGTAGCTGTGGAGCGCTGTGATTTTTCCGGTCACCATCGAGCCGACGGCGATTTGGCTTTCCAAGTTGGAAAGGTTTTGCGCGCGCTGCTCGTCCAAAATGGCGCGGTTAGAAACGACGATGTTCTTTCCGTCGTTCTTGTATTCTTGAATCTTGAAGACCAAGTGTCGGCCGGTAAAGTCAACCTGCTCGTCGCGTTTTCTTCCGCCCATTTGCGAGTAAGGACAAAAGGCGCGCGCTCCGCCGATTTTAACTTCGTAGCCGCCCTTGATTTCTTTTTCAACAACGCCCTCAACAGGAATGCCCGAACGCCAGGCATTTTCTATCATTGAATTGTCGGCGCTCTGTCCGCTGATTTTTGTAGTAAAGCGGGCCTCGTCGTTTTTGTATCCCAAAAAGAAGACCTTGATTTTGTCGCCTTCTTTGACGCTCAAGTTTCCGTTTTCGTCCGCCAATTCCGCCCGCGAAAGAACGCCTTCGCTCTTAGCATTTAAATCCAAAAAAATTGTGTCGATTCCAATGGCCACAATTTCCGTTTCAATTTGTTGACCGATTTCTAATTTTTCCATATAAGAAGATAATACCGCATTGAGGGAGAAAGTTCAACAGAGGGGAAGTTTGGGCAGGGGCGGGGTTATTCCTCATCCACAAACGCAAGCAAATCAGAGTAATCGCCGGCGTCCGCTTTTCTTAGCGCATGGATGTATTTTTCTCGAATGGCGTTTATTTCCGACAAATCATAGCTTCCCCAATTCAACGTTGCTTTGTTCATTTGTCGCATGCACAAGTCGGCCATTATTCTGGAAACTCGTCCGTTCCCATTAGGAAAGGGATGTATTTGCACAAGCCTATGATGCAGCCTGACGGCGATTTCTTTTTCGGAATAGGTTTTGTTTTCTATCCAAAACTTCACATCTTCAAAGAGGTTCATGACATTCATTGGTATTTGAAAAGGAGACACGCCGATGTTTCGTTCTGTCGTCCTGTATTCACCTGCCCAAGTCCAAACTTGGCCAAACATTTTTTTATGCAACTTTCTCAAGAAGGAATCATTTAATATATCTTTTGGCGAACTTTGCATAAGCCAACGCTGAGCGTCAAGAATGTTTCTAGTTTCAAGTTCGTTAAGCTCGCTTCTTAAAGTTACCCATTTTTGTTTGAGGCCTTCTTTTTCATCAGGCGAAAGAGGGGTTGCGTTGTCGTCAGCGGCAAAAATATCAGCGTTCAACGTTTTCCTCTAATCCCAAATTTTTTTTCTGTTGCCGGAAAGCAATTCTTGCGTCATGTCGGAAAGAATTTCGGAGGAATCGCTCAATTGATTTTCAAGCGCCATGTTTTGGTTTACGGAACGCAGCATTTGCGCGGCCTTTCGTTCGGCCTGCTTTTGAACAGTAGCTTCAAGACTTTCATTTGGAATAAAAAGCGGAACAAAGGCGCAGTCCATGCTTTTCGCTATTTTTTCTAATGTGGAAATCTTCAAATTGCGCTCATTTTTTTCCATGTAAGCCACTCGCGCTTGGCTTACACCAATTTTGGCAGCCAATTGCCTGGCGCTCATTCCAAGCGCCTCACGGATAGTTTTTATCCAACTTTGTTTGGCTGGAATCACAGGAACAAACGGCTTTATCAAAGAGATTTTTTTGTCTAAAGTTCTAATTTGAATTTTTCCCGTATCCATTTTTACACTCTATAAGTTGTAATCTTATAATTATTTTACAACTTATTTATTCTAAAGTCAAGAACTTTTTACAACTTATAAATTATAAAATTTCTTCCCGCCTCGTATCATTCGGAATCCCCCCCCGTCATTCTGAATCAAGTTCAGAATGACAACTTGCCTTCTAGAATGACGGGTTAATTATTCTCTAAACACAAAAGCCTCGTTTCTGCCCCAATTCCCAGCGAGAGGGGCTCGCCTTTTTGGCTTCGGACTTGCGCGTTTGTAATTTGGATTTTATCGTAGCGCCTTAGGTCAAAGAATTTTTGGCGGGCGGCGATGGGGTCTCCGTTTTTGGCGGAAAGGGTAAAGCGGCTTTTTCCGTTGCACAAGACAAAGCGGATTCGGCCCGCCTTGTTCAGCATCGGTTCGCTTACGACAAGGGCAAAAATGTCGGAAAGACCGGAAGCGTTAGAGACGGCCTTTGAATCGTTCGCAAGTCCAAAATCGGGGCCACGGCCTTCTTGACCGCGCGTAGAATTATCGGCATTGCCAAAATCTTCTTCCTGGCCAAAACTGTCGCCCGCGCTTTTAGAAAAAATAAAATAGGTCATTTTTACGTCGGCGCGGTTCAGGCCGGCTAGACGCGCCAAGTCTGCGACAACTTTTGGCATCTTCCAGTCAAACTGAAAATGGCAAGTGGCTTTTGGATTTTCCAAAGCGGGACACGGCGCCAAAGATTGCAGACAGGGCGACACAAGATTCATTCCGCTTCCGATAATAGAATCCCGCAATTCAATTAAGGCTCGGCTTGTGGCCAAGAGCGCGGGCTCCATCAAAATCAATAGGCCGTCGTCTTCCAAACGCTCGCACACTTTTTTAACAAAA
>JAILDQ010000288.1 GCA_024689365.1 Treponema sp.
AGAGGTCCGAGCTTCATTGATTGCGGATTTTTTTAGGGTCAACGACGACATAATTTTTGTTTCCAGCCCTGACACAAACTTAAAAGTGAACCCATCGTTCAAAGAAAAAATCGGAGGAGCGGCCGGCGAAAAAAAACTTTCGGATTTTTTAATCGCCAACAAAAGCGCGGCCAGCGGAAAAGTCCGCTACTTTAACGCCAGGGAAACGCTTGACATTGATTCGATTATTTTTACTTTTCAATACGGGCCGCTGAACGCCGTCAAGAACGCGGCGGTTGGCGTTGACACAAAAGCCTTGGCTGCGCTTATGAGTTCTGGCGCCAACAACGCGACGATTTTGGTTGACCAAGATTCCGCCGTCCTTATAAATCCTGACTATGAAAGCGAGCAAAAAACTTACGTTGCCGCGCAAAGCCTTATCGACAGCATTAAGTACAAAGAAGGCGTTGACAACACTCAAAGCCTTGCGGAGACGGAAGACGGAAGGAAATTCATTTCGGTCCACAAGACAAAGGACAACCTTTACGTCATAACGAGCGTTTCAGAAAATTCCGTTTTTGCCGTAATCAATCGTACCACTTACAGAATCATCTTGTTTTCGCTCGCTATTTTGTTCATCGCGATTATGGCGATTCGTTTGTTCAGCAAAAACATTACCAATCCAATCGCCGACTTGGTTGACGCTTCCGCAAAAATAGAGCGGGGCGAATTTGAATTGGACATCAAGCCTCGCACGCATGACGAAATCGGATTGCTTACTTCCTCATTCATTCAAATGGGAAAGGGTCTTGCCGAGCGGGAAAAATTGATGGTGTCGTTCAGCAAATTTACCAATAAGACAATCGCGCAAAAGGCCGCCAGCGGAGAGCTTGCGCTTGGAGGCGAAAACCGCAACGCGACGATTTTCTTTAGCGACATCCGTTCCTTTACAGCGATGAGCGAAACGATGCAACCAAAAGAAGTCGTAGAATTTTTGAACGCCTACATGACGCGAATGGTCGAATGCGTCAACAAGACAAACGGCGTCGTTGACAAATACATCGGCGACGCGATTATGGCGGTTTGGGGAGCGCCTGAGTCCGCGGGCAGTCCCGCCCTTGACGCGCTCAACGCCGTCACCGCCGCTCTTATGATGCGCGTTTCGCTTTTTCACTTTAACCAGTCGCGCAAGGAACGGGGATTAGCGCCAGTAAGAATCGGCTGCGGAATAAATTCGGGCCCGGTCGTCGCCGGGCAAATCGGCTCCAACGAAAGAATGGAATACACGGTTATCGGCGACGCGGTGAACCTGGCGAGCCGCACCGAGGCTTTGAACAAGCCCTTTGCCACCGACATTTTGATTACCGAAAACACATACAATCTTATCAAGGACAAAGTTATTGTCGAGGAAATGCCCGGCGTTCACGTAAAAGGAAAGACTGACGCGATAAAAATGTTCGCGGTCATTAACCTTGCGGGAAAAGAAAGGCCAAGCTCAATTGAAGAAGTGCGAAAGATTATCGGAACTACCGCGCCTGATTTGGCAAAGGTGAACACTGATGACGAAGAAAAGAAATACAAGATTGAAGGCTAGCCTAGCCGACATTTTGATTTTTGTTTTGTGTTCTCTTGGAGCGGCGACGGCGCTTGGCCTTTATTACAAGGACATAAATTCTTGGTCGTTAAAGAACAACGAAGTCGCGGTGGCGAAAATTTATTTTAAGAAGAACGTAGTCCAGCGCAAATTTATTGACAACGACATTTGGGAGCGCGTGAATCAAGAAAGCCCGATTTACAACGGCGACAAAATTCGCACGGCGCAAGACTCTGAAATCCACGCCCAGTTTGAAAAGACAGGAACGAAAATCCAGTTAAAAGAAAATTCATTGATTCAAATTTTCAGCAATAAAAAAGAAAAGGCCATTGACTTTTTAAGCGGAGAAATTTTGCTGGCCAGCGCGCAAGACGGAGAGGAAGCGGTCGTCATGGCTGTAAAGAAAAAAATTTCCGCCGCGCCAAATTCAAAAGTAAAGATTACGATTTCAAAAGCAGAGAAAAACGAAAAAAAAGAAAGCCAGCCCAAAGAGGCCGTCGTTGAAGTCATCGAAGGCGAGGCCGTGGTGACGAACGTTCCAAAGGCGGCGCTTTTCCAAAAGCCGGTTGAGGAAGCGCAAACGATAACGGCGGGCGAAGAATTCATTGTCACCGAAGAGCCGATTGTCGAAGCCGAGCCGGAGCCTGTTGTGGAAGAAATTGTCGCGGAGGAAGAAGCGCCGGTAGAGCCCGCGCAAGAAAAAACAAGCGCCGCCGCGCAGGGCAAAGCAACCGCCGAAATTTCAAAGGAGCAAGAAACCGCCGTTCCAGCGCAAAGCGCGGAAACGGAAGAAGAAGAAAGCGCGCAAGAGACGGCCGCGGCGCAAAAAGCGGAGCCAGCCGAGCCTGTAGAGGTAGAAGAAAGCGCGGCCGGCGCTACCGAAAGTCCTTCGGTAAAATTCGCCAAAAGCGTTTACAACCAAAAGACCGGCGAATACAATTACAGTTTTGGAATTCCCTTGCGCAGGCTTTTTGGCACAAAGAGAATAATTCCCGCTGGGTCGGTTGTGGAATTGAAAATTAGCGGCGTCTCAGACAAGAGGGCTCCGTATTTTGGAATGGCGTTCAGAAGCGGCAAAGGCGAGCAGTTTGACGCAAGTCCGTATTGCTATGCGGTTCCTAACGCCGGAAAAGGATTTTTCGCGGGCGCTTCGTTCAACCAAAGAATTCGCGCGTTCATTGAAAAGGAAATCGAAAACACAAGTTACGCGACGCTTTCTTTTTCTTACGACTCGAACAAGTTTGACGAAGAGCTTTTGATAAGCGGCTTTAAGGTTGAGGCGAAAATTGTTTCGCTTGACACGGAAGAAATTTTGGAGCCGGTGACTGTCGGAAGAAAATCTGCGGCCGTGATTGAACAGATTCCGATAAACAAGGTCCAGTGGGACAGAAACAACGGCGGCTTTAGCCTCTTTCTTCCGCCAGAAAGAATTTTAGGCTTTACAAAATCACTTCCAAAAGGCGCCAAGATAAAAGTGTCGTTTATCGGCCAGTCGTCTTTGCCGCTTGACTATGTTGATTTAAATTTAAACAATTGTTCCACCGAAAAATGGGATAAATTCCAAACGATAAAACTTGACGACGGAGGAAAAGCCTTCCAAGAATTTGCGTTTGAAAAAACCGCTGTCCTTACTGAAGAGTTGATAAACTCCGACGCGTGCATTTTGGAAATAACTTTTGAAAGCGCAAGCCGCGAAAAACTTTGCCAATTGTCCAACGTAAAATTTAGTTTTGAGCGCGTTGAATAGAGGCGCGTTTGCGCAGACTGTTCGAACGCCCAAGACTGCGCCTCGCCTTGAAAGTTTCCGCCAAATGCGATAATTTGTTGTTACTATGACAATCATTGACGGAAACTCACTTACAATCGAAGACGTAAACGACGTGGCGATAAACGGCCAAAAAGCCGCCCTTCCCACCGACAAAAAATTTTGGGAGCGGATGGAAGAGTCCAGAAAATTTTTGATGGATTACATTTTTACAGGCGTTCCTACTTACGGAGTCACAACCGATTTTGGAGACTCGTGCGCAAATCAAATCAGTCCAGACAAAGCCGGCGAATTGCAGCGAACTATTGTCGCTTATCACGGAATCGGACTTGGAAAAAATTTTGACCATGAGACAGGTCGCGCCGTTCTTCTTTGCCGCTTGAACGGAAACGTCAAAGGCGGCCACTCGGCGATTCGTCCGGTTCTTGCAAAGAAAATGCTTGAGCTTTTGAACAAAGATGTTATTCCTGTAATTCCGCAGCTTGGTTCGGTTGGCGCGAGCGGCGACCTTACGCCGTTAAGCTATGTTGCCGCCGTAATTATGGGCCAGCGAAAAGTTTATTACAAAGGTAAAATCGTTCCGACAATGAAGGCCTTTAAAGCGGAGAATATCACGCCGCTTTTGATAGAAGCAAAAGAAGGCCTTGCGATTATGAACGGAACGAGCGTTATGACTGCGGTCGCTTCTCTTGCGATAAAAAAGGCGGAACGG
>JAILDQ010000289.1 GCA_024689365.1 Treponema sp.
CGTGGCTCACGGAATAAGCGCCAAAGCCGTTCGCATCGCCATTGAGGCGGGCGTTCGCCTTGAGGATTTGTGCCTTGAAGAATTCCAGTCTTGCTCAAAATTGATTGAAGAGGACATTTACGATTTGATAACGCCCGCCGCCTGCGCCGCCGAAAGAAAAACAATCGGCGGAACCGCTCCCGAGCGCGCGAAAGAACAAATCGCCGCCCTTAAAAAACTTTCGAATAAAAGGAAAAAATAATTTTCACTTTAAAAAATTTTTTGGAGGATTTGTATGAAAAAAAATCTTTTTGTTGCTATGGCGGCCATGCTCGCCCTTTCTCTTGTGTCTTGCGCGAAAAAAAGCGCTTCAAATGGAGATGAATCATTGGCCCAGTTGAAGAGCAGGGGCGTTTTTGTTCTTGGACTTGACGACTCTTTCCCGCCGATGGGCTTTCGCGATGAAAACAACGATATCGTGGGCTTTGACATTGATTTGGCAAAAGAAGTCGCCAATCGCTTGGGCGTGAAATTCAAGGCCCAGCCGATCAACTGGGACTCAAAAGAGCAGGAGTTGAACACAGGAAAAATCGACTGCATTTGGAACGGCCTTACAATCACGGAAGAAAGAAAAAATTCCTTGAGCTTTACAAAGCCTTACCTCAAGAACAAGCAGGTTGTTGTAGTCCGCAACGACGGAAAATTTAAAAAGCTTTCTGATTTGGCGGGAAAGATAATCGCCTTGCAAAGCGGTTCTAGCGCCGAAGACGCGGTAAACGACACGCCTGATTTTAAGAAAAGCGTAAAGGACATCGTTTTTCTTGAGCAAAATTTGATGGCCTTGAACGATTTGATGATTGGCGGAGTTGACGGAGTTGTAATGGACAGCATCGTCGCTGATTATTCAATCGAACTTTCAGGAATGCCCTTGACTTTGATCGAAGAAAGCTTGGCTTCAGAAGAATACGGAGTTGCCTTTAGAAAGGGCGACAAGCAATTGACCGACGCCGTTCAAAAGGCTCTGGAAGAAATGGCCGCTGACGGAACTGTAAATAGAATCAGCTCAAAGTGGTTCGGCGCCGACATCACCGTAATCGGAAAGTAAAAGGACTTCTTTTTGCGCGCCTTGATTTTTTCCATGCTCGATGGAACGTGGGTTTCCGTCGAGATATTTTTCTTGACCTTGATTTTTTCCGTTCCGCTTGCTGTTGTCTTTTGCGCGGCCAGAATGTCAAAATTCTTTCCCCTGCAAAAGGCCGCCCAATTCTTTTTGCTTTTGATTCGCGGAACGCCCTTGATGCTTCAATTGATTTGCGTTTACTTTATTCCGGGCTTGCTTTTTAAATGGACTTTTGACCGTTTTGTGGCGGCAATCATCGCGCTTTCCGTAAACTACGCGGCTTACTTCGCTGAAATATACAGGGGCGGCTTTGAAAGCGTTCCCCAAGGGCAGAGGGAGGCGGCAAAGGTTTTGGGCTACAGCAAGGCCCAGACTTTTGTTTTTATCATTATTCCTCAAGTCGTAAAAAGAATAATTCCCGCGATGGGAAACGAAGTCATTACTTTGGTAAAGGACACGGCCTTGGTTCAAGTTATAGGCGTTGTAGAGCTTCTTCACGTCGCGCAATCCGCTTCCAACAGAGTTTTTTCGACCGTTCCGCTTTTTGTGGCCGGAGCCTTTTACTTTATAATGAACGGAATCGTGTCTTGGGCCTTTGCGAGCCTTGAAAAAAAATTGTCATATTACAAGTGAGCTTTTTTATGGAAAATCAAATCGTTGTCAGCGTTCAAGGCCTCAAAAAAGATTTTGGAAAGGGCGACATTTTAAAGGACATATCCTTTGACTTGCAAAAAGGAAAGACCCTTTCGATCATAGGCCCGAGCGGATCGGGAAAGTCAACGATTTTGCGCTGCCTTTGTCAGCTTGAAGGCGTTTCCGGCGGAACGATTCTGGTTGACGGCGATTATTTGGTGAAGGACGGCCTTTATTCCTCAAAAAGCGAGCTTAGAAATATCGGCCTTAAAATCGGCATGGTCTTTCAAAACTTCAATCTTTTTCCCCATTATTCAGTTTTGCAGAATGTGGCCGAGCCTCAAATCCGCGTGAAAAAAATGCCCAGGGCCGTGGCGGAAGAAAACGCGATGCAGTGGCTTTCAAGAATGAATCTTTTGGACAGGGCCAAAAATTACCCCCACCAATTGTCTGGCGGCCAGCAGCAAAGGGTTGCGATTGCCAGAGCCCTTGCCCTAAATCCCGACCTTTTGGTTTTTGACGAGCCTACAAGCGCCCTTGACCCCGAGCTTACCGGCGAGATTCTTTCCGTGATAAAGGACTTGGCTGCCCAAAAAATGACGATGATTGTCGTCACCCATGAAATGGCTTTTGCCCGTGACACCAGCGACCGCGTCATCTTCATCGACAGGGGCGTGATTGTGGAGGAGGGAGACCCCCGCCAAGTGATTGAAAATCCCCGCGAAGAAAGGACGAAGCTTTTCTTAAAGCGCTTTTCCTCCAACTGAAAAGCCCTTTAAGGGCCTTCGTTCTTGACACAAATAATTCATTCATATATAATAGTAACACTCTACATTTTTAAAATTAGGAAGGCCTTTATGTCAATTTTATCCCTT
>JAILDQ010000329.1 GCA_024689365.1 Treponema sp.
CATGTCTGTCCATTCGTAGTTTTCGCCGTCAGCGGCAGCCTTAAGGTTTGAATTGGTGTCTTTGATGCCTTCCAATTCCTTGAGCCACATCTTGGCGTGCTGCTCTTCGTTGTTGGCGGTCTTTTCAAAAATCTTCGCGATCTTTTCCTGTCCGTCCTTTTGGGCTACCTGTGAAAAATAAATGTACTTGTTTCTAGCCTGAGATTCTCCTGCAAAAGCGGCCAACAAATTTTTTTCTGTTTGAGTTCCTGAATACTTGCTCATATCGTTCTCCTTAAAAAAGCAAATGTTTGTAAGTTGTTCTATTATTATATTCCACAATTCACTTGAACGCAAGAGAAATCAAAGGCGCTTTTTTCAAAAAAATCTAAAAAAGTTCCCGCTGAATTTCTTTGGGCGGAACGGCTTTCCAGCTTTTTTGTTCCGCTTGGTGAATTACGTCTCCGGGCAAGGGGCCGCCGCGTCTTTCAGACGCTGCCGCGTTCACGTTATTGTTTTCAAGACTTAGCCGCAGACTGTCATTCTGCCGCTGCGCGGCATTATGGCAAGGAAATTATCCACTTGTCCGCTCGCGCGGACTGTCATTCCCCTTGCAAGTCGCGGGCAATTTTGATGAGGATTTTCAGGTTTTTTACGGAAAGTTTTTCGGACTCGCGCAAAAGGTCGTTTTGCAAGAGGCTTTTTTGGCTTTCTTCTTGCTGAACGCCAAGCAGCGCCTCAAGGCTTGCGTCAAGAACTTGGGCGATTTTGGCCGCCTTGCTGATTGTGGGCTCCGCGGACGCGGTCTTTAGATAGGATTTTAATGTGTTTTCGCTGATTCCGCTTTTTTGCGAAAGCTCCTTAATTTGAATGTCTTTTGAATCCATCAAAAAGCGAAGGTTTTCTTTAAATCCCATGCCTAAATTATAGTAATATTTTATCCTTTCATTATTGACATATATATTATTTCACTCTAAAATATTATATTCAAGTAATTTATTACCCGCATGGAGGAATTTATGAAAAAGTTCTTTGTTTTGTTGGGAACGCTTGCCGTAGCGGCGCTCTTTTTTTCTTGCGCAAATAGTTCGGACGACAACTCGGCGGCGCTTTTGGGCTTGCAGAATCCCGCCACAAAAAACACCGTCTCAAAAACCATAAAAATCGGCGGCGTGGAATACAGCTACACAATCGTGGACGGCCAGCCGCAAGCGTCAGGCGGCGTTAGCGTAGCCGCGGACGGAACGGTGACGATCACCGCCGCTGACGGAAGCAAGGTCGCCGTAAAGGGCGAGACAATCACCTACACAACGGCCGACTCAAAAGTCTACGTCGGAAGCGGCTCCAGCGGCGACATAACGCTTGTAAACCAAGCCAACCCCAACGACAAAATCACCGCTACCTTCTCAAGCCAAACCAAAACAGAAAGCCCCCAGCAGAAACAATCTGTAGCCGACCACCTTCCCCCCAGCGTTGGAACCAACGAGCTTGCGGGAAAGACATTTACGAGCGCAGGTTACACAATTAAATTTGAAGCGGACACTTACACAACAATCACCCAGGTATCAACAACAAATACATTGACATCCGTTTTTTCATATACATACAACTCAAACTTAAAAGTCATTTATTACACAGAGAAAAAAGAAAATGGCGCAAGCGGCGCTACTCCCAACGGCGGCAGAAACACTGCAGACTTCATTTGGATTAAATCCTACAGCATTAGCGGCAACACACTTAAAATTCTTGACAGCAACAGATACCCAGCGGGAAAAGACTTTAGCGAACTTTACAATTATTATTCCGCCCTACCCTGGCAGATTAAAGACAACTCTAACAACACGGTGTACAACTTATATTGTTCATTGGCCGCAGGATCTTCATATACTCTCAATGCCGACTCGCTCGCATATCAACAAATTATGGCGAAAAGCGACGGCTTGTTGGCTTACAAAGTTTCTTCCGTTGACGCAAACGCCATTCACACTTGCGCCACAGGAACAAGAGCCGACACAAACGCGGAATTCTCATTCACTGACGAAAACAAGGAGTTCAAATACACAATGACAAAGTCCGAAAACGGCGCTGTCGTTGACATAGAAGGCCTTGGAAAAATCAACATTGTCTACGCCACGCCGGCAACAATCCCCGACTTTACTTCCGCCACGGGATACACGCTGCAATAAATTCAATGGGGCTGCGCAAAAGATTGCCGGGTCAAGCCCGGCAATGACAGCGCGGGCGGACATTCATTCAACCTAAAACAATTCCCTCTGGCCGGCGGCCGCCGCGCTTGCTTTCCAACTGCGCTGCTCGGCTTGGCGGACGGTGTCGCCGGGGAGAGAGCCGCCAACCAAAAAGGGCGAGCGGGGGTCGTGGCGCTTGGCATTTTCCTTGACCGCCCGCCAGTCGCTGTTTGCGTAGCAGTAACGGCAATAATGCGCGCAAGTCGAATAAGCCCCGATGTCGCATGAAAGATAGCAGGCGCATTCAGAACGCGAAGGCTTAAAGCGCGGAAACAAAAGTTTGCAGCCGACCGCGCGCTCGTAAACTTCCTGCGTTATGCAGCCGGAAACAATCGCCCCGTAATCTTTTAAAATATTTCCTTCGCCGCAAGTCCTTACTTTCATCTTGTAATTTTCGGCAATCTTTATCAAATCGCGTCCAAGCTCGATTTTTTCAGCGTCGTTCAAAGAGCGCGCCTCAGGAAAATTCTTTTTCACTTTGGCAAACAAATCGATAAAACTTATGACGCAAGAGTCAGTCCAACCGCAAAGCGCGGCGGCCATTTTTTCAAAAGCCCTGCGGTGATAGTCCGCCGAATATTTTTGGCTGATTAAAATCGGATCATAGCGCCAAGCGATTCTGTTCACG
>JAILDQ010000005.1 GCA_024689365.1 Treponema sp.
GCACTTGAGTTCTTCTGCGTAGGCTGTCTTTGCCCACAAGCCGCTCAAAACTTGGCCCGGGCCCGGCTCGAACAATTTCCATTCTCCGCCGTCAGCCTTTATCAATGAAGCCAAAACGTCTTCTTCGTCCGTCCAGCGAACCGGATGAGTCAAGTGAAGGACGGCAGACTTCTTTGCGTTCTCGCCGCTTGTCTCTTCTTTTCCCGTAACGTTGCTGAACAAAGTGATTGAAGGATTGTTGAACTGAACGCCGGCAATAGCCTTTTCAAACTCGTCGGCGGCTCGCTGCATCAAAGGACAGTGGAAAGGACCTGCAACCTTAAGGCGAACGGCTCTTCTGGCGCCGGCTTCTTTTGCGGCGGCTTCGGCCTTGTCAAGCGCTGCTTCGGTTCCGCTGATTACAGTCTGAACTGAGCTGTTCAAGTTGGCGGCGTAAGCGTCTGGAATTGAAGCGGCGATTTCAGAAACCTTTTCGGGCGGCAAGCCAAGAATGGCGCTCATTCCGGGCGCGTGGCCTTCGTTCTCGGCGGCGATTTTTTCGCAAACGGCCTGCATGATTCTGCCGCGGTCAAGAACAACTTTAATTACGTCTTCAAAAGACAAAACGCCGGAAATGTAAAGGGCGGGGAATTCTCCAAGGCTAAAGCCCATGGCCGCGCTGGGAACGATTCCCTTTTCCTTTAACGCCGCGCAAATGGCGAGCGAAGAGGCTGTGATGGCCAACTGGCTGTTGTCGCTGCGTGAAAGAGTCGCCGCGTCTGATTCCCACAAAAGCTTGCAAACGTCGCTTCCCGCAATCTGGGAAATCTCGTCCAAAGTTTTCTTTGCCGCGGGGAAAGCCTCCGCGACATCCTTAATCATTCCTGGAGTCTGCGCTCCCTGTCCAGGAAACAAAAACGCGTACTTAGCGGCCATAGTCTTCCTCTTATAATAGAATGTGTTAAAATGACAATTTTTGTGAATATGTCATTCAATCGTATTTTATCATATTTACGCGGAATGTGTCAATCGAAGAAAGACACATTTTAAATGAAGAAATCAAGCTTTTGAAAAACAAAAAAGCCGCGAGGTTTGCTTCCCCGCGGCTCGCGTCAAAAGAAAAAGTCCTTCACTTTCACACCTTGAATTGGTCGATTTGCCTTCCCATTTCGCCGATGGATTTTTCCATAACTGTTGAAATCTCCGAAAGGGAGGCGCCGGTGCTTTTGATTTTGTCGGTGTTTTGGGTCATTTCGCTCAAAGAAAGCTTCATGTCCTTTGTCTTTGTTTGAAGGGCCGAAACTTGTTCCATGATGGAATTGCTTTGAACGGCCATCTTTTGCGAAGAAGCTTGAACTTGGCTCGCGCTGTCGTTCATGTCGTGGAGTGACTGGGTGATTTGAGTAGAGCCTTCCTGCTGTTCGCTCATGGCGGCCTTGATTTGATGAACTATGCCGTCAGTTTCCTGAATCTCGTTGGCAAGGTGGGCGTAACCCTGAACGCCGCGCTGGGTGGCTTCGACAACGGTGGAAATCGCCTCCCTGATTCTCTTAAGCTGGTCGCCGATTGTCTTTGACTGGCCGGAAGAAGTTTCGGAAAGTTTTCTGATTTCGTCGGCTACAACCGCAAAGCCCTTTCCGGCCTCTCCGGCGTGAGCGGCCTCGATTGCGGCGTTCATGGCAAGAAGGTTTGTCTGGCGCGCGATGTTTGCGATAACGCTGTTGGCTTCGTTCAAAAGCTTTGACTGCTCTTCGATTTCAGAAATCTTTGTCTGTAATTCGGTCTGGGTCTTTTCGCCCTCTTCGGCCTCAACGGCAATCGCTTCAAAAGAAGCCGCCATCTTGTCAACCGAACGGTTCACCTCGCCGATGTTTCCGATCATTTCCTCAACCGCGCTTGAAGCGTTTCGGACAACGTCAGATTGGGCGCCGACCAATTCTTCCAAAGAGCGGATGTTGTCGATGACGGCCCTCATTTGGTTTGTTGTTTGCTCAACGCTGTCGTTTTGCGCGGCGACGCTTTCCTCAACGCCGCCGATTGTTTGCGTGATTTGCGCAATCGCGTGGGCAGTGTCTTGGGTTCCGTTCTTAAGAAGGTCTCCGGCATTGGTCAAAGACTTCTTTGACTCTTGCATCGTGGTTATGATGTCGTGCAATTTTTCCGAGAAAACGTTGAAGCCGTCGGCAACGTCGCCAATTTCGTTGCGGGCCTTGACGCTGATTCTTTGAGTAAGGTCGGCGTTTCCAGCTTCCATTTGTTCGGCCCTCTCAACAATTCCGTCGCGAATCGTTTTAAGGGGCTTCATCAATTTCTTTGTTCCGATGGCGGAAATCAAAACGATGACGAAAGTCAAAACAACGCTTATGACCATAATCATCGCCAATGTTTTGTGGAAGGCGCTGTAAACCGTGGCCTTTGGAGAAAAGGCGACGATTCTGTAGCCGGTTTTTTTATTCAAAACGAATTGGGTGAAATATTTTTTGCCGCCAACCATCACGCTTCCGCTTCTTTCGTCGGATGCCAAAAAGTCTTTCAAAAGAGGAATTCCAATTTCGTCAATCTCTTTAAAATTATTTTTGGCGGGACTGGTGTCAGCCAAAACGGTTCCGTCTTTTTCAAACATCATCGTAAAGCTGTCCTTGCCAAAGTTGAGGCTTTCAAGAATATTTGTAAGCGTGTCAAGCGAAACTTCAATGGAAGCGTTTCCCACAAAGTTTTTGTCTTGGTCGTAGGCGCATCTTGTGATTCCCACAACGGTCGCTCCAACAGTGGAGGCAAAGGCGTCTGTAATCATCGTCTTTCCTTTTCCTTCGTTGGCTGTAGCGTACCAACCGCGCTTTCTTGGGTCGTAGCCGCCGGACATCGAGCTGTCGAAGTTTGTCGCGTAGCCGCCCCATTTTGTTCCAAGATAAATTTCCGCAATGTCCTTGTCCTTTTCGGCAAAGGCCTTGCAAATTTTTCTGATGTTTTCTTCAACAGGGCTTTTGGGATAAGACAAAATTTGAATCGTGCCCTCTTCCTCAACAAAAGAATGAATCGTTTCATCCGCGGCCATCACTTGTTCGGATTCCGCAAAAACGTTCAGCTCAACTTCCTTCGCGTTGAAAAACATCGTAATAGAATCAGAAAATTTCGTAAGTCCCATTTCCGCGTTTCCGTAGAAATTAGACAAACTCTCCCGAGCGAAAAAAAAGCCGGTTGTAATTGTAGAAATTGCGACAACGATGAGAATGATTGCGATTGCCGCTCCAGAAAAAAATGTTGCCAGAGAAATAAATTTCTTTCGCATAAAAAACTCCTCTTGCTTATATTTTACTTCAAATTTAATTTGAAGTCTAGTTTAAAAATTTAAATTGTTATAAAGTGGCTTCCTTTGTAAAAGTCATAGTTAACCTTTGCTAACTTTTTGATTTTTTGCCCGCTTTTTCTATTGAAACAATTCGCAATAACTGTTATACTCTTTTCCAAATTCGCTTTTAAGGAGTTTAATATGAGCTTGACTCTCGATGACATCAAACACCCAAAAATCAAAGCTTGGGTAGAGGAATGTATCAAAATGTGTGAACCGGACAACGTAGTTGTTGTTGACGGTTCTGCCGAAGAATATGACCGCCTTATGCAGGTTTGCGTTGACAAAGGACTCGCCACACCCTTGAAGAAGAAAGAACACTCTTTCCTTTTCCGCTCTCTTCCGAGCGACGTTGCGCGCGTAGAAAGCCGCACATTCATTTCTTCAGTTAAGGAAGAGGATGCCGGTCCGACAAACCACTGGATCGATCCAAAAGAACTCAAGGCCACAATGAAGGGCTTGTACACAGGCTGTATGCACGGACGCACAATGTACGTTCAGGCTTTCTGCATGGGACCCCTTGGCTCAAACATTTCTAAGAACGGCGTAGAAATCACAGACTCTGAATACGTTGTTTTGAACATGGACATCATGACTCGCGCCGGCAAGGCCGTTTTGGACATCTTCAACAAGGATCCAAACGCTGAATTCGTTCCTTGCTTGCACTCAGTAGGAAAACCCCTTAACAACGGCGAAAGCGACAACGGCATTTGGCCTTGCGCTGACGTTGAGCACAAATACATCTCTCAGTTCCCGGACGAAGGACTCATTTGGTCTTACGGTTCAGGATACGGCGGAAACGCCCTTCTCGGAAAGAAATGCTTTGCCCTCCGCATCGCCACTGTTCTTGCCCGCAAAGAAGGCTGGCTCGCCGAGCACATGCTCATTCTTAAACTCACAAATCCTGAGGGAAAAGTTAAGTACGTTACAGGCGCCTTCCCGTCAGCTTGCGGAAAGACAAACTTGGCCATGCTTATCCCGACAATTCCTGGTTGGAAGGTTGAGACAGTCGGCGACGACATCGCTTGGATGAAGTTCGGCGACGACGGCCGCTTGTACGCCATCAACCCGGAAGCCGGCTTCTTTGGAGTCGCTCCCGGAACTTCCGCCGAATCAAACAAGAACGCCCTTATTTCAGCCGAAAAGAACACAATCTTCACAAACTGCGCCCTTACAGAAGACGGCGACGTTTGGTGGGAAGGAATCGGATATCCCGCAAAGGGCAAGTTAGTTGACTGGAAGGGACAGACACGCGACGCCCTCCCCAAGGACAAGGCTCCCAAGGGAGAAGAAATGGCCCACCCCAACGCCCGCTTCACAGCTCCTGCCAAGCAGTGCCCCTGCATCGCAAGCGACTGGGAAGATCCAAAAGGCGTTCCGATTTCCGCCATCTTGTTCGGCGGACGCCGCCCTTCAACTGTTCCGCTCGTACACCAGAGCCGCAACTGGAACCACGGCGTATTCCTTGGATCTATCGTAGGTTCAGAAATCACAGCCGCTTCTACAATCAACGCCGCTGAAGTTGGAAAGATTCGCCGCGACCCGTTCGCCATTCTTCCTTTCTGCGGATACAACATGGGCGACTACTTCCAGCACTGGATCGATGTAGGCAAGGCTGCCAAAGACCAGGACAAGCTTCCTAAGATTTTCTACGTTAACTGGTTCCGCAAGGACGAAAACAACAAGGATCTTCCTGGCGGATTCATGTGGCCTGGATACGGCGACAACAGCCGCGTTTTGGCTTGGATTTTCGACCGCTGCGACGGAAAAGACAACTGCGTTGACACACCGATTGGATTCATGCCAAAAGAAGGCGCCCTCAACACAGACGGCTTGGCCGACTACTACAAGAAGACTCTTCCTGAAATCACAAAGGTTGACAAGGAAGGCTGGCTCAAGGAAGTTAAGGACATCCGCGAGAACCACTATCCTAAGTTCGGAAAGCACTTGCCCAAGGAATTGTCTGAGACTTTGGACGACCTTGAAAAGCGCTTGAACGCGTAATTTTAGTTCCACCGGGAACTAAATGACGAAGCCCCGCGAAAGCGGGGCTTTTTTTGCGCTTTGATTTTTTCTTGAAAAAGGCGAGGCTCTTTCTATTCCAATATCTGTGGCATGCAAGCCTCAACCTGCGCTTTTGGAATCGAGCAAAAAATGTCCACCAAGCGAGTGTCAAACTGAGAGCCGGCGCAATCCTTTAGAATGGCGATTCCCTCTTCGTAAGTCTTAGCCTCTTTGTAGGCGCGTTTCATCGTAATGGCTGAATAACTGTCCGCCACGCAAATCAGGCGGGCTTCCAAAGGAATTTCCTTTCCCTTAAGGCCGTAATAGCCATTTCCGTCGATTCGCTCGTGATGGTATTTTATCCAAGGCATAATCGCGTCAAAAGACTTTATGGGCGAAAGCATTTTCACGCCCGCCTCTGGATGATTTTTCATGATTTTCCATTCATCTTCGTTAAGCTTCGCGGGTTTGTTCAAAATGGCTTCGGGAACGGCAAGCTTTCCAACGTCGTGCATGAGGGCGGCGTATTCAATGCTTACAGGGTTGATTTTGTTCTTTAGAGAAAACGGCAAATGCTTGTACAAGAGCATCGTCAAATTGCGAACGTAAATGCTGTGTCCGGAAAGGTTTGTGTCGCGGGCTTCAATCATGCCGACAAGCATTTCCGAAATTTCAAGGGTTCGGTTTTTTACTACGTCGGTCAAGTTGAACATAATGTTCAGAACAATCCAAACAAAAATGCTTCCGCCAAACAAAATGCCGCCCATCATCAAATCGGGCGAACCGAAAATCGCGGTGAACAAATAGCCAAGCAAAAAGAAAATGAGCAAAACCAAGCCCGACACTCTCAATGCCGTGGATTTTTTATCGCCCGCCGATATGACGTCGTTCATTCCTCCCAAAAAAAGCGCGTAACGAATTATATTCCACTGCATCAAAAGCGCGCCCGCTATAATCATGAGAAAAATTATTGTATGCGTGTTCATGAACATAATTACAATTATAACGCCATTTTATAAAAAAATCAAATAATTGCGGGCCGCCCTTACGCGTTTATCAAAAAGGCCTTGTAGCCCTTGAATGATTCGTAAATGTCAACCTTGCTGGTGATTTCCCAGGGAGCGTGCATGTTCAAAACGCCTACGCCGCTGTCGATTACGTTCATGCCGTAGTTTGCCATTATGTAGGCGATTGTTCCGCCGCCGCCTTGGTCAACCTTTCCCAATTCGCAAAGCTGGAAGCTTACGTCAGCGTCGTCAAAGATTTTTCTCACCTTGGCAACAAACTCGGCGTTGGAATCGTTGGAGCCGCTTTTTCCGCGGGAACCTGTGAACTTGTTCAAGGCTATTCCCTTGCAAAGATAACAGGCGTTTTTCTTTTCCATAACATCAGGATAGTTGGGGTCAAAGGCGGCGCTTACGTCGCTTGAAAGCATGTTTGAATTTGAAAGGCAGCGTCGCAAGGCCAATTCGTTGTAGCCGCCGCAAAGGTCAAAAACTTCGGCAACGGCGTTTTCAAAAAAGCGCGAATGCATTCCCGTGGCTCCGACAGAGCCGATTTCCTCTTTGTCAACCAAAAGGCAAACGGCGGTTCTTTCCGTAACAGGCAAGTCTTCAATCGCGCGGTAAGAAGGATAGGCGCAAACCTTGTCGTCCTGGCCGTAAGCCATAATCATCGAATTGTCCAAGCCGTAATCTTTCGCGCGGCCAGCAGGAACCGCTTCAAGCTCGGCGCTCAAAAAGTCCGCTTCTTCGATTCCGTATTTTTCCTTTAGAATTTTCAGGATGTTCTCTTTTACTGGATCCTTCTTTTTTTCTTTTGAATCCTTTTCAGCCTTAAGGGGAATGCTTCCAACCAAAATGTTAAGGGCCTCGCCTTCAACGACCTTGTTGCCCCGCTTTTCAAGCTGGTCGGCGCTAAGGTGAATCAACAAGTCGCTAACGCCCAAAACAGGCTCTCCTTCGCCCTCTCCGATAACAACCTTTACAACCGTTCCGTCTTTTTTCGCCACGACGCCGTGAAGCGCGAGCGGCAAAGTCACCCACTGGTACTTTTTGATTCCGCCGTAATAATGGGTGTCAAGCAAGGCCAAGTTGTTGTCTTCGTAAAGGGGATTTTGCTTGATGTCCAAGCGGGGCGAATCGATGTGGGCGCCCAAAATGTTCATCCCCTTTTCGAGGCTCTCATTTCCGATTTGAAAAAAAGCTACGATTTTTCCCATCGCGCTCGCGTAAACCTTGTCGCCAGCCTTGAGCTTTTTTCCAGCCGCGCGGGCTTCTTCTATAGAAATAAAGCCGTGTTCGCGGGCGAGCTTTGTGAAAAAGTCCACGCATTCGCGCTCAATTTTGTTGCTCGAAATAAACTTGCGGTATTCTTCCGCAAAAGCCATCAATTCATTTGTATTGTCGTATTTTAACCAAGCGTTTTTGTTTTCCATAATAACAACATTTTAATATAAAGAAGGCTTTTCCGCAAGCACAGGGGAAAAAACTGACAAAAAAATAACATTTCTTTAAAAGCAGGGAAAATTTTCCACAAGTTTTCCACTCAAAAAGTTGAAAAAAATTATTAAAATTTTATTTCTTTGTAAATTCGCAATTTAGAGAAAATTTGTTATTTTTGCGCTTGACGCTTTTAATTTATTATAATACAAAGAATTACAAATTTGTTTTAAATCTTTTGGAGATTCTTTTTTTTATCTTACAAACGAATAGGTATTGACACATTTTTTTCACACAAATTTTCCACAATTTTCAACAAATTTTTCCACAATTTATTCCGCTATATAAAAAACTTGCAGACTTTTAATTTTTTTTCAAAAAAAGCCTTTTTTAAGGCAAAATTTTCGCCTTTCCCCTTGACAAAGAAAAAAAGCGTTTGTAAACTAATAACATATGAACAAGTGTTCATATGTTTAACCGTTATAAAAAATCAGGAGGAAAATATGGCGAATAAAAAAAATCAAACGCCGGACGAGAACACGCTGATTGACTTGGCAGAATTGTTCAAAATCTTTGGCGACTCCACAAGAATAAAAATTCTTTTCATACTGCTGCAAGGGGAACGGTCGGTCAACGAAATCGCCGCCGACTTGAACATGACCCAATCCGCAATAAGCCACCAGCTGCGAATTCTTAAAAGCAGCCGCCTTATCAAAGCCGTGCGCGACGGAAAGCTTTCGATTTATTCGCTTGCCGATTCGCACGTCACCTCAATCCTTAACCAAGGCCTTGAACACGTAGGAGAATGAAAATGGAAACACGCGAAGAACACAATCACGAAGAAGATGAACACGCCTGTCACTGCCACGAACATCATCACGAGCACGAGCACGAGCACCATCAAGAGCACGAGCACCATCACGAGCACGAGCACCATCACGAGCACGGCTGTTCCTGCTGCGGCCATGACCATTGCCACGAAGACGAAGAAGGCGGCCTAAAAAAAATAATCATCGCCGCGGCTCTTTTTGTCTTGGCCCTTTTGCTTGAATACCTTCCGCCTTTTAACAAGGGCGGCTCCCTCTACCCTGCCGACGCAAATTTTGCGACAGGCCTAAAGGCCGTAAAATTGCTTATGTTTGCCGCCGCCTATTTGATTTGCGGAAAAGGCGTTTTAATCGCTTCCGTAAAAAACATTTTGCGCGGAAAAATCTTTGACGAGCAATTTTTGATGGCCGTCGCTTCCATCGGCGCGATTGCAATCGGAGAATACCCAGAAGCGGTTGGAGTAATGCTCTTTTACCAAATCGGAGAATGGTTCGAAGACTACGCCGTTGACAAATCGCGCGACTCCATTCAAAGCCTTGTTGGCTTGCGGCCGGACAAGGCCTTTGTCTTGCGCGACGGCTCGTTTGTCCAAGTCTCGCCAAAAGAAGTTGAGATTGGCCAAACGATTCAAGTGAAGGCTGGCGAAAGAATTCCCCTTGACGGAATCGTTCTTGAAGGCGAGTCTTTTGTGGACACATCCGCTTTGACTGGCGAAAGCGTTCCCCGCAAAATTTTCAGCGGTTCCGAAGTTTTGGCCGGCTTTGTAAACACGCAAGGCTTGATTACAATTAAAGTTACAAAAAATGAGGCAGAATCAAGCGTTTCAAGAATTCTTGAATTGGTGGAAAACGCCGCTGATAAAAAAGCGCGCGCGGAAAAATTCATCACCCGCTTTGCAAGGGTTTACACGCCCTTGGTTTGCCTTGCCGCTCTCTTGGTCGCCATTGTCGCGCCGATTTTCTTTAACGCCCAGTGGTCAACTTGGATTTATCGAGCCATCATGTTCTTGGTTGTTTCCTGCCCTTGCGCGCTTGTAATTTCAGTGCCCCTTTCGTTTTACGGCGGAATCGGACTTGCCTCAAGCAAAGGCGTTTTGATAAAGGGAAGCAATTACATCGAGCTTTTGTCAAAGGCGAAAATCGCCGCTTTTGACAAAACTGGAACTTTGACTCAAGGCGTTTTTGTGGTGAGCGAAATTCACCCAAATCCATCGGTAAAAATCAGCCAGGAGGAATTGATTGCCATCGCAACCCATGCCGAAAAATATTCGGAGCACCCGATTTCAAAGTCGCTCAAAAGCGCTCACCATTGTCCAAAGTGCGAAAGCCTTTCGTTAAAAGACGTTCAGGAAATTCGCGGACAAGGAATCTCCGTTCAAATCGAAGGGCAAAAAGTTTTGGCCGGAAACTTAAAGTTGATGGAATCTTTTGGCGTACAACAAATAACGCCTTGCCACAAGGACGACATCGGAACAATAGTTCACGTTGCCGTTGACGGAATCTACCAAGGCCACATCGTCATCTCCGACAAGATAAAGGAGCAAAGCAAAGAGGCTTTGGCTGACTTGAAAAAAGCAGGCGTCAAAAAAACAGTCATGCTCACAGGCGACTCAAAATTGGTGGCCGAGGCAAGCGCGAAAGTTTTGGGCATAGACCAATGCGCCGCGGAACTTATGCCTGAAGAAAAAGTTTTGCGCGTGGAAGAATTGCTAGAAGGCGGCCCCCTCTTGTTTGTCGGCGATGGAATCAACGACGCGCCGGTTTTGGCAAGAGCCGATGTTGGAATCGCGATGGGCGCTTTGGGAAGCGACGCGGCGATTGAAGCCGCCGACGTTGTTGTTATGAACGACGACCTAAAGAAAATTCCTGTCGCGATGAAAATCGCGCAAAAGACAATGCGCGTCGTTTGGCAAAACATAACTTTATCTTTGCTCGTAAAGTTTGGAATAATGGCGCTTGCCGTTCCAGGAATCGCGAACTTATGGCTTGCGGTTTTTGGCGACGTAGGCGTTTTGTTCCTTGCGGTTTTGAACGCCTTGCGCCTCAGCATGTTTAAGGGAAAAGAAAAATAGACTAATTCTTTGGAAGGTTTTTCTTGATGTAAGCTTCAAGCTGGGGACGAATATTCAAAAAGCATTCAACCAAAACTGGGTCAAAGTGCTTGCCGGAAGCCTCTTCAATTATTTGAAAGGCTTCTTCGCAAGTAAAAGGCTCTTTGTAACAGCGCATTGAAATCAAGGCGTCAAAGACATCGGCAATAGCCATTATGCGGGCGCAAACGGGAATGTCCAAGCCGCTCAATTGCTGGGGATAGCCAGAGCCGTTCCATTTTTCATGGTGGCAAAGAGCGATGTCGGCGGCCATCTTGATGTATTCCGCGTCGCTATTTTCGTCAAGAACTTCGTGAACGATTCTGGCGCCCTCAATAGTGTGCCGCTGGATTTGCAAGAATTCATCCAAGGTAAGCTTTCCCGGTTTTTTTAGAATCGAATCGGGCACGACGATTTTTCCAATGTCATGCATAGGCGCGGCTTTCACCAACAATTCTATGTATCTGTCCGTCAACACTTTTCTGTATTCCAAAGTGTTACGCGCCTCTTCGGCGAGCATTTTTACATAGGCGCTGGTTCTCTTTACGTGCTCCCCAGTGTCAACGTCGCGGTTTTCAACAAGGTTCGCCATTCCGATAATGGTGTTGTTTTGCATCGCGATGACTTTTTCGTTTTGACTTTGAATTTTTTGCGCCTGCTCATTGATTTCGTCAATATGGGAATTTTCAACGAACAAAATGAAAAGGGTGAACAAGGTTATCAAGGCAAAAACCACAACCGCAAACAAAGACACGTTCAAGGCCCTTATCGCAAAAATGGTTCTTGGCGCCAAAACAATTTTAGGAATTACATAGGGTTCGGCCGCTTCAAGAAAAACAAAAATCGCAGACGAAACAATCGATGTAAAGACCGATGACTTTGGCTTGTTTGAAAAAACAATGAAGGGCAGCATTCCCATCAACAAAATGAAAAAATGAAAATCTGTTTGCGAGCCGATAAAACGTTCAGCCAAAACTTGATGGATGACAACCTCGATAAAAGAAAGAAAGTACATCCAAAAACAAGGCTTGTAAGACAAAATGAGGCTGTCGATTATGACAAAAAGCAAAACGCTTCCGATGTTAAAATAGAACATCTGGATGACGTTAAGGGAGTAGAAAATCCACATAAAAGAAAAATGATAGACCAATGCGAATGACGTCACAAAAGCCGCCAAAATTTTTGAGCGGATTGACGTGTCCAAAAGAGGCCTTAGTTTCTTGCGTAAACTTTCTAAATCCACTATATTATTATAGCATAGTTTTGAAAAAAGTGGAAAAAATCTTCAACAAAAAAGAGCAAAGCCTCAACCTGCCCCTATGCGTAATTATAGGGTGTCTCATAGCGATTTTTGTAAAATCCTTTTTATTGGATTTTTACACAGTTCAAGGCCATTCAATGGAGCCGGCCATCAAAGACCAAAAAGTCATCGCGGTAAACAAAATCGCCTACGGCTTGCAAAACCCCTTCAAGCCCGAGCTCTTGTTCAACTGGAATGAACCCGCAAAGGGCGACATAATTTTGTACATGTACCAAAATTATTGGGTGGTAAAGCGATGCGCGGCGACGGCTGGAACTCCCTTGGACTTTTTGGAAGAAAACGGCCAATACTTTTTGCTTTTTGACCAAAGCAAAATTCCTCTAAGCTCGATTCAATTCCACAAAATGAGAAGCGGAAAAAAAGTTCCGGACGGATACATTCTTGCAATCGGAGACAATCACAGCCTTTCCCACGATTCCAGGGACTACGGCTTTGTTCCGCAAAAAAACATTGTCGCAAAGGCGATTGGAAAAAGATAAAGGCAAAGCTTCTTTTCGCTCTTGATTTGCCGGCCGCTCTAGAACTTTTTATAGAAATTATGTATAATTAAATTTGGTGGGAACAATTTAATGAACGGCTTTTTTTCAAAATGGCGCATTATAGTCTTTTCTATTTTGAGCGGTCTTATGACGGCGACGCTTTTGATTCGCTTTGCCCGCTTGTCCGCGTCCCAGCCTGAAAGAATCACTCAAAAAGCCCCCGCGGTGGAAAGAGGCTCCATCGTTGACAGAAACGGAAAGCCCCTTGCGGTCGAAACGACTTTTTATCACATGGGAATCAATCCCCATAAAATCAAAAACCCTGAAGAATTCGCAAAAGAAATTTCGCCCGTTTTGGAAATGGACCAGGAAGAAATTCTTGGCATAATCCGAAAAACTTTGGAAAAGAAAAATTCAAGGTTCGCTTACTTGAAAAAGAAAATGCCCCTTGCAAGCTACGAGGCGGCTAAAAAAATTACCGACCAAAAGCAATACAGGGCGGCGGTAAGCTACGACAAAATTCCTGGCCGCATTTATCCAGAGAACACGCTCGCCTCGCAATTGATTGGCTACATGGGCGACGACGGAAAGGGCTTGGCCGGAATTGAATATTCCATGCAGCCGATTTTGCAGCCTGAGCCAAAAGCCGGCGAAACAAAGGCAATTCACGGGAACAACGTTTACCTTTCTATCGACGCCAACCTCCAATACAAGCTTGAAAAAATCGCCCGCGAGGCGCTTGAAAACACACAAGGCGCAAACCTTATGCTTTTGGCGGCCTACGCGAAGACAGGCGAAATTTTGGCTTACCTCAGCTTGCCTGAAGCAAACCTCAACGATTACGGAAACGCCACCATCGAAGAAACGATTGACCGCCCGGCCATGACATTCTTTGAGCCAGGCTCGGTATTTAAAGTATTCAGCATCGCGTCCGCTTACGACGCCGGACTTTTTAGGCAAGACGAATCATTTTACTGCGACGCGGTTTTTGAAAAAGTCATGTCCAGCGGCGAACGAGTTCACATCAACTGTTTGTCAAAGCACGGCTACTTGACGGCCCGCGGAGCCTTGGAGCAATCGTGCAACGACGTTACCGCGCAAATAACCGACAGAATGGACACGGACGCTTTTTTGGCAAAACTCAGGCAATTTGGCTTTGGACAAAAAACAGGCGTTCAGCTTCCCGGAGAAAGCGCGGGAATGTTGCCTGGAAGAAGCAGCCGCTTTTGGTCGGCCCGCTCAAAAATGACAATTTCAATCGGACAAGAAGTGGCTGTCACAGCCTTGCAAGTGATTCAAGCGGCGACAGTTTTGGCAAACGGCGGCCACCCTGTAAAGCTTTCCGTAATTTCAAAAATCACCGACCACGAAGGAAACCCTGTGTTCCAGCACCAAGTTGAAAAAAAGCCGCAAGTAATTTCTGAAGAAACCGCCGCTTACATTTTAAGCTGCATGCAAACCGGCGCCGAAAAAGGAATCGGTTGGCGAGCCGCGCTTGGCGACATAACAATCGGCGTTAAAACAGGAACGGCGCAAATGGCCGACAACGAACATGGCGGCTACAGCGACACAGACTTTTTGTCAGACGTGCTCGCGGTATTTCCTGTAGAAGACCCCGAAATAATTTTGTACATCGTAATTCAAAAATCGCGCGGCATAAATTTCGCAAGCCGAATCGTCGCTCCGGTAATCAAAGATTCCGCCGACGCAATCATCGACCACTTGGGAATGAGCAGAGGCGACGCCGCTTCTTTGGCGCATTCAGGCCGCATTTCAATTTCTTCCACGGCCGGCGTAAAGCTTGGAAAAGTTCTTCCTGATTTTACAGGCTTGTCAAAGCGCGATTTGCTTCCGTTGCTAAACAGAGAAGACCTAAAAATAAATATTTACGGAAACGGTTGGGTCACAAACCAAGCCCCCGCGCCGGGCACGCCAGTCACGGAGAACATGGAAATTGACATCTATATGGAATGAAAATTTTTCTTTGTTCAAGGAACGATTTGGCGCCCTTGCCCAAATCTTGCAAGAACAAATTCCGCAAGCGCTCGCCTCTCAAAATTGCAATCAAACAAAAACAAATGATTTTACAAAAGCGGATTTCTTAAACGAGCTTTTTCCCTTCTATCATTTTTCTTTCTCCAAAAGCGGAGCGTTAACGGCAAGCGAAAATTCCTTGGCCTTGCATTCCGCCTACAATCCGCTTGCGGAAGCGGAACGAAGCGCGGCTCTCATAAAAGATTTGGACAAGGATATCCTTGTTTTTGCCGGAATTGGTTTGGGCTATCTTGCGCTCAGCGCCGCGCGAATTCCTGAGGCCACCCAAAAAACATTTGTCATTCTAGAGCCAAGCGTCCAACATTTTTTCGCCGCTCTAGCGACTTTGGACTTTACGCCGCTATTTAAAATCCAAAAAGTTTTTTTCGCTATCGGAGCGAAAACGGAAGAAGCGGCTACGCTAATTCAATGCGCGGGCGGCTTTGACAAGGCAAAAATTTTCTCGCAAAAATCACAAACCGCCCACGCCCAAGAATGGTTCGACGATTTTTTCAAGCGCGCGCAAGAAGACAAAAACAAGGCGCAAGTAAACGTAAACACCTTGGAAAAATTCGGCCGCTTGTGGCTAAAAAACGGAGCGCGCAATTTGCCTCAAATGCAAAGGCTTGACGGCGCGAACATTTTTTTCAACGCGGCCATTTTCAATTCAAAAGCGCTTCCAAGCGTTTTGCTCGCGGCGGGCCCAAGCCTCCAAGAAATTCTTCCGCATTTAAACGAAATAAAAAAACGCGCCGTCACCATCGCGGTTGACACAGCGCTTAGGGCTTGCCTAAAAGCCGGAGTTCAGCCGGACTTCACGCTTTTGACAGACCCCCAATATTGGGCCAGCCGACATTTGGCGGGCTTGACCGCGCCAGAATCAATTTTAATCGCGGAGAGCGCCGCCTATCCAAGCGTCTTTAGATTTGACTGCAAGCGAATTCTTTTAATGTCGTCGCTCTTTCCGCTTGGAAGATTTGTCGAAAGCCGTCTTGGCGAAAAAGGAAAGCTTGCGTCCGGCGGCTCGGTTTCTACGAGCGCTTGGGATTTTGCCCGCGCGATCGGCTCAAAAGAAATTTACGCGGCGGGCCTAGACCTTGGTTATCCAAACAAGCAAACGCACATCAAAGGAAGCGCTTTTGAGGAAGGCGCCCATTATTCTTCCAGCCGCTTAAACAGCGCCGAACAGCAAAGCGCGCGGCTTTTGTTTTCCGCCAAAAACATAAAAGGCTTGGACTTTGAAGGAAATCAAATCATCACCGACGAGCGAATGAAGCTTTTTGCCTGGTGGTTTGAAAAATCAATCGCGGCAGACGGCAAAACAAAAACTTTTTCTTTTTCAAAAAAAGGCCTTGCAATCAAAGGCATCGATTTTTTTCCTTTGGAAAAATTTTTGCAAAAGCCGGAAATCTTGGAAGAAAAAAAAGAATTTTTTTCGCGCGGCTCAAAAGTTTCTTCCTCATACACAAAAGAAGACTTTGAGATTCTCTTGAGCCAACTAAAAGATGACTTGAACAAAATCCTTTCTCTCTCAAAAAAAGGCCAAGCGCTTTGCAACGACATTCTATGCGGAGACAGCCGCGCCAAAAACAGAATCGGCGAGCTGGATTTTATTGACAAAGAAATTCTTCAAAGCCAAGCGAAAAATGTCGCCGCGCTTGTCTTCCCAAGCCAAAGGCAATTGGACAAACTTTTTTTGGCAGCAAAATTTCCGCAAGACCAAATCCAAGCCAACGCCGCCAAAAGCAAAATCATTTACTCAGAATTGATTAAATCAATTGAAGATTTTTTAAAAATCTGCTAAACTAAAATCAGCAAAGTCCGATAATATTAATGTAACGAGTTCATGAGTACAGACGTAAAACGACATCCAGACGCCTGTGCGAACTGATAATGCATCAAGGTTGGAAGCTTTTGCGGGTTTCCAACTTTTTTTTTGACGAGGCCAATAAAAAAATGAACGCTTTTGAAGTCAACGCTCTAAAACCGGCTCTGATTTTTACAGACCATTTGACGCTCGACAAACAATTTCTCGTTTTAGGCAAGGGATTCGCCGTAACCCAAGATCTTTTAAATGAATTGAAGACCTGGGGTTTTGCAAAAGTTTCTTGCGACGGAACTATTGACGATGGCACTCAAGACAAAGACATTATCAATTCAAGCACAGAAGACATAATTTCACAAACAAAAGAAGACGAAGAAAAAAGAGCGAAAGAAAGGGCCGAACAAAATTCAAAGTTCAACGACAGCATCAAAGACGCCACAAAACTCATTCAAACTTTAAACACAGAAAGTTCGCGCCTGGAAATGGCCCACAAGGTTTACAAAAACTATTCCGACTACATCGAAGGCCTTTACACTCGTTACGCCACGCATAAAGAAATAGACAAGGAACAGTTGACAAAAATCGTCCAAGAATTGATTACCTTTGTGCGCGACAACCGCCGCTTTGTTTTGCGCATAAATCCTCGCGGCGACCAAACTGACAAAAAATTCTTGGTAAACCACGCAATGCGCTCCACAGTCATCGCGCTCACAATCGGAACAAGGCTTCACTTGCAATTCACTCAATTGATTGAATTGGGCCAAGCGTGCATTCTGCATGAAATCGGAATGCTGCGCCTTCCGCCCCAACTTTACATCACCGACAAAAAACTTCAGCCGCAGGAAAAGGCAAAACTTGCCAGCCACCCGATTTTGGGATACGAATTGGTAAAGGAAGTCGGTTTCTCCCTTCCAATCCAGCGCGCCGTTTTGGAACACCACGAAAAGGAAAACGGTTCAGGCTATCCAAGGCACATCGCGACTGACGACATTTCAACCTACGCAAAAGTAATCGCCGTGGCTTGCGCTTTTGAAGCCATCACAGCGCCAAGACACTACAGAAGCGCCCGTCCAAAATATGAGGCAATGCTGGAAATCTTGCGCAACACAAACAAGCAGTACGACGAGAATGTAATCAAGGCTCTGCTCTACTCATTCTCGATTTTTCCAATCGGAGTTTACGTTTATTTGGCAAACGGAAAAATCGCGCAAATCACAGACACAAAGCCTGACGACCCAAAGCATCCAATCGCGCAAATCTTGGGCGAAAAAGCCGCTGACGGCGACCCAAGAACTGTTGAGACAGACGAAGGCTCGAACAAAGTCGTTCGCGTATTGAACCAACAAGAAGAGACCGACGTTCTAAAATCTTTGGGACTTAACAGGGACGAACTATAAAAAATCAGTTGAAAAAAGCGCGGACCTTTTCAACTTCCGCCTTAAATTGCTCGTCAATCACTGGCGGGCGGTCGTTAAAATACAAAATCTGTTCAAGTTCCTCAAGGTTTCTGACTCCCCAAAGAGGAACGACATTTTCAAATTGATAAAGGTAGCCTAAAGCAAGCGGAGTGTTTTGAACCAAGCCGCCGTACAAGGGTTTCATCGCGACAAAGCCAATGTCTTTTTGCGCGGCCTCTTTCGCAAGCGCCTCGCCCTCTCCGTCAATCAACATGTTAAAAGGAGCCTGAATCGTTTCAAACAATCCAAAGTCCAAGGCTTTTTTCGCGATTTCAAGGTTTTCGGTGGCAAGGCCAAAATGGCGGATTTTTTTTCTGTCCCGCAACTTTTTCATTTGCTCGACTATTTCTTCAAAGGCAACCAAGCCCTTTTCGTCAACTTCATAGTGAAACAAGTCAACGTAATCGCTTTGCAAAGCGTCGAGCGAGCTTTCCAAATCCTCCGCCAGCGAGCGGGCGTCAAGGACTTGCGCCTTTGTGGAAAGAATTACATTTTGCCTGATTCCGTGCAAGCAAGCGCCAAGACGCTTTTCGCTTTCAGGAACCGTATGGGAAATGTCAAAAAAATTCACGCCGGCGTCATACGCCTTATGAATGAGAATCGCCGCGTTTTCTTCGCTGTCAATGTCTTTTAAAGACATCGCGCCAAAGCCAACGCGGCTTGCCATTAGATTTGACTTTCCCAAGCCAACATAGTCCATTTTATCTTTGAACCGGCTTGTAGTTGCGGATTGCGTTCTGAATGTACGCTGACAATTCGCTTACTTTTACGCGGGCCTGTTCCATGCTGTCGCGGTCGCGAACTGTAACAGTGTCAAAGTTCGGAGAATCCTTTGTGATTGTGTCGTAGTCGATTGTCACGCAGAAAGGAGTTCCAACTTCGTCCTGGCGGCGATAGCGCTTTCCGACTGTTCCAGAAAGGTCATAGTCTGTGGCGAACTCTTCCTTAAGAACGTGCTGAATTTCCTTCGCGCGCTCGGCCAAGCCGTCTTTCTTCATCAACGGCAAAACGGCTACAGTAACAGGAGCCAATTTTGGATGCAAGTGCAAAACCGTGCGGTAGTCTTCCGCGCCGTCCTTTCCTACATTCTGCTCTTCGTAGGCCTCGCACAAGAAAGCCAAGAAGTTTCTGTTCAAGCCGGCTGAAGTTTCAACAACATACGGAATGTAGCTCTTGTTTCCGTCTTCCTGGTCGATGTAAGACATATCCTTTCCGCTAGTCTTTGTGTGCTGAGACAAGTCAAAGTCTGTGCGGCTGTGAACGCCTTCGATTTCCTCAAAGCCGATCGGGAATTTATACTGAATGTCGTAAGCGTCTTTGGCGTAGTGGGCCAATTTGTCGTGGTGGTGCCACTGCAAATTCTTTTCCGGAATTCCGTACTTGAGGTAGAAGTTCCAGCGGTACTTTCTCCAGTTTTCAAAAGTTTCGTCTTCTGTTCCCGGCTTGCAGAAATATTCCATTTCCATTTGCTCAAATTCGCAAGTGCGGAAAATAAAGTTCTTGAAAATAATTTCGTTGCGGAATGACTTTCCAACCTGGGCAACGCCAAAAGGAATCTTCATTCTTGAAGACTGAACGATGTTCTTAAAGTCTGTGAAAATTCCCTGGCAAGTTTCCGGACGCAAGTAAATCAAGTGCGAGTCGTCGGCAACAGGTCCCTGGTATGTCTTGAACATCAAGTTGAACTCGCGAACGTCCGTATATTTGCGGTTTTTGCTTCCACAAGTGGGGCAGTTAATTTTAGCGTCTATAAAGGCCTTCATCTCTTCGTGAGTCATTGTGTCTACGGGTTTGTCAGTCTTTTCGTTGTGGGCGGCGCAATAATCTTCAATCAATTGGTCGGCTCTAAAGCGAGCGTTGCATTCAGTGCAGTCAATCATAGGATCGCTGAAGCACGCTACGTGGCCAGAAGCGACCCAAGTCTTGTGGTGCTGGAAAATCGCGCTGTCAAGGCCAACAACGTCGTCGCGCAATTGAGTCATATAATGCCACCATTCGTTTTGAATGTTGCGCTTGAAGTTCACTCCCAAGGGACCGTAATCCCACGCGCCGGCCTGACCGCCATATATTTCTGAAGCCTGATATACAAATCCTCTGCG
>JAILDQ010000015.1 GCA_024689365.1 Treponema sp.
TTTTGGCTCAAGAAAAGGCTTGCAGGCGCTTGGAGACATAAAGGCCCTTTATGAAAAAGAAAAATTCTATGGCTTCACGCCTTCTATTTTCGCTTACCCGGCCGCCTATAACACAGACCCTGACGTTGTCGATTATTTAAAGGAATTGGGCTTTAGCGCAAAGGAAGATGAGCCTGACGATGATTACCGCGACCGCTTTACAGTCCTTGAGGCATGGCAGGCCGGCAAAAATTCAAAAGCCGTAAGGGACGCTTTGCTTAAGGCCGGCGCTTCTTATTCAGGGAAAATGCTTAAGGCCGCCTTTGAAAGCGGAGACCTTGAAAAAGTCAAGGAATTGACGCCCTTGGTTATGGACAAGGTTCCGATGTTGGCGGATGTCATTTACTACTACGATACGCATAGCGAGCAGGAATCTTGCCTTCCATACATTAGGGACTGTCTCAAATGCCTTAAGGAGAACGGAACGGATTTAAATCAAAAATTCGATTGGGAACAATATGCCGGCGTCTGCCTGATGGAGTTTGCCCTTAACGAAGCTAACTACGATTTGATTCTTTTGTATCAATCTCTGGGAGTTGAGATTCCAAAAAAATTAGGCCGCTTTGAGCTTTTAGGAATGAGCGACCCGATGGGCTGCGTCGCCTATAACTTTAATGATTATTGCAGGGAAGACAATCCAAATCATCCCAGGGCAATGGACGCGGTAAAGCTTTTGGACTATCTTTTGCAAAAGGGCTACGACATAAACGAGGCTAACAAAAGGGGAAAGACTCTTCTTCAACGTTGCTGTACGAGCGTGTATTATAACGACGTTGAGTTCGCCAAAATTCTTTTAAAGCGGGGAGCTGACGTAAATCTCAAAAACGCTGAAGGTGACACGCCTCTTGCAATTTTGATAAAGGACAGCGATTTTAACGAATGGTCCGTAAAGCTTCTTGAACTTCTTGTCGCTAACGGGGCCGACACGAGCGTCCTAAAAGACCTTACCGACGAGGCCCGTGAAGTCTTGGAACATTCAGGCTATAATGTTAAATATGACTCAATGAACAATAGCTATAAATTGGAAAAATGATTTTTGGCTTTTAAGAAAAGGCGGTTTTGATATGATTGATTATTTTATAAAACACCAAGAGAATTTGATGCTTTCCCTGCAGGCAATTTGCGGCTTTGTCGCATTTTTGACTTTAATAACCGGAAGCCTTTCCAAAAAAAGAAAGCTTGCGATTTTTCTTTTGGAAATAAGCGCGGCTTTTATTTTAGGTTCGGCAAGGACTTTTGTCATTTATAACGGAAGCCTTGTTAAAAATGTTTGGCTTTATGTTCGCCTTTCAAAATTTTTCGATTATTTTTTCAGCCTCTTTATTGTATTCAGCCTGAACCTTTACCTTAAGGATTTGTTTGTCAACGAAGGCGGCCTTGAAAAATATCCAAGGAGGCTTTTGTTCGCGGATTTTTTTGTGGCCCTAGGAATTCTTTTTCTTGTCGTTTCCCAGTTCACGGGCTTATATTACACTTTTGACGCCAACAATATTTATCATCGCTCTAGCGGCCGTTTTATCGCGAATGTATTTCCTTTGCTTGCTCTAGGTTTGCAATTTTCTTGCATGGTTCGCTATCACAATAAGTTTTCTTCGGAATACAAGGAATTCGCGCGCGGAATAAAAATACCGATCATGCTTTTTACGATTCTTCCGATTGCGACCACGATTGTCCAGCAAAAAATACAGGGCTTGCATTTGGCGAGCATTTCTACGGTTGGAATGTCGGTGTTCATTTATGTTTTCGCCATTTATGAAATGAACAAGGAAATCGAGCGCGCCCATAAGATGGAAGTTGAAATCTTGGAGCGCTACCAAAAGGAATTGGAAGAGACTGTCCAAAAAAGAACCTACGAACTCCGTCTTGCAAACGAAAAGGCCGAGCGCCTGCTTTTGAACATTCTTCCCAAAGACATCGCCCAAGAGCTTACTGAAAATCCCGACAAGACGATTTCAAAAAAATATCCCAACGCCACGGTTTTGTTCACCGACATCGTTGGCTTTACAAAAATGAGCGGCGAGATGACCGCCGAAGAAACAGTTTCGATGCTGAACAAAATGACAAGCCTCTTTGACGAGCGCTCGCAAAAAGAGGGCATAGAAAAAATCAAGACAATCGGCGACGCTTACATGGCGGTAAGCGGTTTGACCGAAACGTCCGACAACGACGGCGCAAAAAAAATGATTCGCTTTGCCCAAGGCCTTTTGGAAGACGTTGAAAAATTCAATTCAACTTATCCGACAAAGATTCAAATCCGAATTGGAATCAATTCCGGAAACCTTGTCGCCGGCGTAATCGGAAAAATAAAGTTCATCTATGACGTTTGGGGCGACACCGTAAATGTCGCAAGCCGAATGGAAGGCTCCGGTGAGCCGATGCGCGTTCATGTTTCCCAAAGTGTTTTTGAGCAAACGCAAAACGATTTTTCTTGGCAAGGCCCGATTCAAGTGGAAGTGAAGGGCAAGGGAAAGATGAATGGCTACTTCTTAAACTAGCGGCTGCCGCAATTTGTTTACCGCTTTTTTACTTTTATATTCCACAAAAAAAACGCCCCGTTTGCAACGGGGCGTTTTAGTCAATCAATGATTAACTTAGAATGAACCGGCAACCGCAACGGCGCAAGCTACTGTGCAGCCTACCATCGGGTTGTTTCCCATTCCCATAAAGCCCATCATTTCGACGTGGGCTGGAACAGAAGAAGATCCGGCGAACTGCGCGTCAGAGTGCATTCTTCCGAGCGTGTCGGTGAAGCCGTAAGAGGCAGGACCGGCGGCCATGTTGTCCGGGTGCAAAGTGCGTCCTGTTCCGCCGCCAGAAGCTACTGAGAAGTACTTCTTTCCGGCGATCAAGCGCTCTTTCTTGTAAGTTCCGGCTACAGGGTGCTGGAAGCGAGTCGGGTTTGTAGAGTTTCCGGTGATTGAAACGTCAACGTCTTCGTGCCACATGATGGCAACGCCTTCGCGAACGTCGTCAGCGCCGTAGCACTTTACGATAAGGCGGTCAGGATTTGAGCCGTAAGGAATTTCCTTAACGACTTTGAGAGCCTTGTCAGTTCCCTGTCCGTTAAAGTAGTCAAATTCAGTCTGAACGTAAGTGAAGCCGTTGATGCGGCTGATAATCTGAGC
>JAILDQ010000021.1 GCA_024689365.1 Treponema sp.
AAAGCGCTATAATGATGTATTATGTCAGAGGATTTTTCGGGACCTTCCAAGCCTAAGGCGGTTTGGGAGCCGGGCACATTGGACGCTACTCGCAAAAATATCGGCGCGATCGACAAGGACGAAGCCGCCCGCATGACTAAGATTTTGGGCGGAGAGATTATGACAGAAAAGTCCACGCCCATCGACTATTCAAAGCTGCCAAAGCGAGCTCCCAGCAATCGTGTTGTCCGAACAACAAACATTTCAAATTCCTCAAACAAGGGCAAGTCCTCTTCTTCGGGCGGCGGCTCTTTTTCAGATTCGTCTTCCAGCCAGCCCAAGCGCAAGGTCACAACGACGGCAAACCTTCCGTCCATTTCTTCAAAGGACAATTCTAAAATCGACAAGCTTATGATGAGCGACGCTTTTGCGATTAAGCCTAACTACGGCCTTTTCAACTTCATCAAAAAATTCGCCAAGGACGGCTCTGAAAAAGTCATTCCGGAATTTGCGGAAATAACCTTAAAGGCCCACCTTGACCACTTGAACGCCTTCATTTCAGTCATAAAGACAATCATTCAAATTTCGCCGGACACTTACAAGGCCCGCATTCAAAACGAAACGGAAATGAAATTCCGCTTTTTGAGAAAGATTTCAGAATGGTCAACAAAGGACGCAAAGCTCGCTTACGTCAACCTGGAAACTTTGCAGGAAGGCCCTGTGGTCGCGGATTTGGTTCCTTTTGTAAAAGCCATTTACAGGCAACTGATAACCATTTTTTACATTGGAGAGCCGGCCGTCATTCGCGCAATAAAAGACGTTTACGCGGACTTGCTCCACTACCCCAACGCCGACAAAGACAAATTTTCCCGCTTTGCAAAAGAAGCCATAACTGAATGGATGTATCTTTACGGCCAAATAATCAAGGGCCTTTACCCGCTTTTGATGAGAATGTGCGGAACCCCTTACGACGAGTTCCCCCACTTTTTTGTGGCGCAAGTTTCATCAATATTGAATTTCCTGGGCCTTAAAAAATTCGACCTCATTCTGCCGGAAAAGAAAGTTGACCCCAACGAAGTCCGAAAGGCAAAAGAAGCGGAAGACAAAGCCAAAGAGGCTGAAGACAAAAAGAAAGAGCAGGAAAAAGAAGCCTCGGCCCAAAACGAAATGGTCGAGCGCGGCCTTGCCCTTCTTGACCGCCTCTTCCCTGGAGCGGGCTTTAAAAAGCTGGACACTTTCCCTGACATGTGGCCTTACTTCGATCCCCTCTACGACCTTGACGAAGCCTACTTGATGCTGGCTCCGGAAAATCCCCTTCAAATCACAATCGCCCTTTGCGAAATTTTGCAAGACATTTTTAGAGCCTGCAATAAAATGCAGTTCTCCTTGGAATCCAATCCAAACTTCGCTTCGCGCGAAGACAACATTTCAAAAGCCCTTAGCGAATGGCCGGTTTACGTTGACACTCTTTTTAGCAGGGATTACGGCGAACAGTTAAAGCAGTTGGTAAACCAAACCTACACGCAGGCAAACTACATCACGACCCGCGCCGGAAAAAAATGCGTGACAGACATTCTTTGGATTACTAAATACAGCTTTTTGCCGCATTTTACTTTTGAACAGCTTTTGCTTGAACGGCCTTTGAACAACAACAAATACTTGGCGCTTTTTATCAGAACCGCCTTCTTGCGCGACGCCTTTAACGATTTGGCCAAACAAATAGCCCAAAGCGAAAAAAGCAAGGGAACGATTGGCGGCTTGAACAACCCTTGGGAACACTACGACTTTGAAATCACTTCTCCAATTTCAAAGCGCCTTGACGTTTTGCTTAACGCCAAGGACAAATCCTCAAACACCACCGCGAACAACGCGAACGTAATCAAATACATTTCCTGCATCATTTCTGTTTTGGATTGGTGGGTCAATTCGCGGCAGTCTCCGGCCTACAAGGCGGACTCAAGAAAGATTTACCGCACGATTCCTGGCACGCAAGAGCCGGCCTTCTCAATCGAGCCGCGCGAGGA
>JAILDQ010000022.1 GCA_024689365.1 Treponema sp.
GGCTACGCGGGAACCATTTCATTTTACAAAAAATCGATTTCAGTAAAATCGGACTTTCCCAAAATCGGCGCTCCCGACACTATGGACAGCGAAGGAAGAATCGTGACTTTGGAAACCGATTCCTTTTATTTTGTTCAAGTGTACACGCCCAATTCAGGCGACGGATTGAAGCGGCTTTCAGAGCGCCAGGTTTGGGACAAAAAGTTTTCCGAATATTTGAGCGCCTTGGACAAGAAAAAAATCGTAATCGCTTGCGGAGACTTTAACGCCGCCCACAAGGAAATCGACTTGGCCAATCCCGACTCAAACCATTTTTCGGCCGGCTTTACCGACGAAGAGCGCGCGGACTTTACGGCGCTTTTGAATTGCGGTTTTGTGGACACCTTTAGAATGATTCACGGAGACGTCAAGGGTGCCTATTCCTGGTGGTCGCAAAGAATATCAACCGCAAAAGCCAACAACGCAGGCTGGCGCATAGACTATTTTTTGGTCAGCGAACGGGCTTGCCAAAAAGTCACTCGTTCCGAGATTTTGGATTCCGGAAAAAGGCCGGACCACGCGCCCCTCTTGCTTGAAATAGGCGTGGACGCGTAAAAGGAGTTTTTGTTGAGGCGCTTGTTTTTATACGCTGCGATTTTATTTTCTTTTCTCGCTTTTTCTTGCGCGTCAAACAAGAAAGTTCCGCCTGGAGAATTCTTTTACGAGGAAAATGTTTTTACATTTAAGGAAGCCGCTCTTTCAAACGGAATTCCTGTCGTGATAAAAAACATTCCCTTTGAAAAGAACATTCAAATAAGCCTCTTGTTTGACGGCGGCGCTTCGTCTTGCCCAAACGCAAAAAGCGGAATCGATCAATTTGTCTTTGAGTTGATAGGCGAGTCTAATCCAAAAATAAAAGAGCTTCTTGCTCGCGGTTTGTATTTTTGCGTTTCTGAATGCAAGGCCGATTACAGCTCTTACGGCTTTAGTTCCTACGCCGATGATTTTTTTGAAAACTATGAAATCTTCGCATCTTCAATTTTAAAGCCTGAATACAGTCACGACGATTACATAAAAAAAGAATCCTCTGAAGCGGCCGGCGCCTTGGCTAGAAGCGAAAATCCCCGCTTTGTTCTGTTGAACGCCGCTCGCCATGAACTTTATTCTTCCTCTCCTTATAAAGAAGGTTTTTTTTACAGGCCTTCAAGCAGGGTTTCTGAATACGATATAGAAAAACATTTGGCTTCTTTGATGAACGCTTCGCGAATCAAGATTGTCGCCGCGGGAAACTTTTCGTATAGAACAAGGCCCCAAAAAGGCGAGAGGCGCGAAAAGAAAAGCGAAGCGATTCTTTTTGCCGAACGCTCTGATTTGTTGCTGCAAAAATTGGAGGAGTCCTTTGGCGCTTTGAAAGCCTCTGATTGGACGGCTCCCGACACAAGCTTTCTTTCAATAAAGGGAAGCAGGGAAAAGCGCGTGAACTCTGAGTTTGCCGGCGGAGATTTTTACAGCGCGCTTTGCTTTGAATGCCCAAATAGGGGCGACGAGGACTACGAGGCCTTTGCCCTTTGCACAATTGCGCTTGACGAGCTTCTTTCAAGGGAATTTGTTGAAAAGCAAAAGACAACGGCTTATTGCGGAGTCGCGACGCTTAATTCAAAAAGAAGCGCGGCTTTGATAATAGCCAGCGGAAAAAACAAGCAGTCTGATTTTTTAACCGAGTTGAAAGGCGCCTTTAAAAACTATCCGCAAGAATATGATTTGTCGCGCGCCTTGGAAATGTACAAAAGAATTTACGTAAGCCGCATTTTGGGCGCGTCCCAGAACGCAGGCGCCACAGTGGAACAAATCGCTTCGTCTCTCTGTTACGAAGACGACCCCAAATCCTTTATTTCCCGCCCCCAAAAAATACGCGCCGTCACAGTCAAAGACGTGATCGACGCGTTTGAAAAATATTTCCTTACGGAAAACAGCCTATACGTTTTGCTCACAAACTAAAATAAAAGCGCCTCGACCGGGAGACGCTTTAGCGTTTTTTTTAGAGCGGTGTGTTTCCGTGCTTCTTGCTAACAGTGTCAAAGGCTTTTTTCTCAGCCAAGAACTCAAGGCTTGAAACGATTCTTTCGCGAGTTTCTTTAGGCTCGATGACTTCGCTAACGTATCCGCGCTTGGCGGCGATTTTTGGAGTCATGATTTCGTTCTTGTATTCCTCGCTCTTCTGGGCGACTTCCTGCGCCTTTGACGGGTCTGCCAAGTCCTTTGCGTACAAGATGCCGATCGCGCCTTCAGCGCCCATAACGGCAATCTCGGCTTTTGGCCAAGCGTAAACAAAGTCGGCTCCCAAGTGCTTTGAGCACATCGCGATGTAAGCTCCGCCGTAAGCCTTTCTTGTGATGACCGTTACTTTTGGAACGCTGGCTTCGGAGTAGGCGTAGATGACCTTGGCTCCGTGGCGGATGATTCCCTTTTGCTCTTCCTGAGGGCCTGGAATAAAGCCCGGAACGTCAACGAAGGTCAAAAGCGGAATGTTGAAGGAGTCGCAGTAGCGAACGTGGCGGGCGATTTTGTCGCTTGCGTCGCAGTCAAGGACGCCGCCGATTCCGCTCGGGTTGTTGGCGATGATTCCGACTGAGCGGCCTTCGACTTTTGCAAAGCCTACAACGCAGTTGATGGCGAACTCTTTTGAAACTTCAAAGAAGCTGTCGTCGTCTGTAACGTCTTCGATTACCTTGCGGATGTCGTAGCCGGCTCTTGGATTTTCAGGCAAGATTGTCTCGATGTCCTTTTCCTTTTTGCGCTCGTCGTAGTGGAACTTAGCGGCCTGAACGATTTCGTCTCCGTAGTAGTGGGGAATGTAGTCAAGCAATTTTCTAACTTGTTCGTAGCATTCCTTTTCGTCGGCGGCTCTAAAGTGGGCCACGCCTGATTTTTGAGAATGAATTGCGGCTCCGCCCAAGTCCTCGGCGCTGATGTCCATGAACATAACGCTCTTTACGACTTTTGGACCAGTGATGAAAAGCTGGCTGATTTTGTCAACGGCAAAAATAAAGTCCGTCAATCCCGGCGAATAAACCGCGCCGCCGGCGCAAGGGCCCGCTACGATAGAAATCTGCGGAACGCTTCCCGAAGCGCGAACGTTCTGATAGAAGAGGTCGCCGTATCCGCACAAGGCGTCAACGCCTTCCTGAATTCTCGCTCCGCCCGAATCGTTGATTCCGATGACAGGGCAGCGGGCCTTTATGGCGAGGTCGATGATTTCGGCGATTTTCTCTCCGTGCATAAGGCCAAGAGAGCCTCCCTGAACCGTGAAGTCCTGGGCGTAAACGGCAACCTTGCGGCCGTTGATTTTTCCAAAGCCGGTGATTACGCCGTCGTATGGAATGTCTTTCTTTTCCATTCCAAAGCTCGAGCAGTTATGTCGAACTCCGGAATAAATTTCCTTGAATGAATCCTTGTCGCAAAGGGCTTCGATTCTTTCAATCGCGTGAAGCTTTCCTTTCGCGTGCTGTTTTTCAACATTGTATTCCATAAAAAACCTCTAAAAGTACGGCTGTTCATGCTGCCATGAATGACTCCGCTTTATTCGTGTCCTTATATTATGACAAAATCTGTTATTTTGTCAATACTGAAAAAAATAAAAAAACGGCGCGAAGGAGCGGAACGAATTGTGAAAACTCTCTGTTTGCGCAGCCGCGAAAGCGGCGGACTGCAATAGTTACAAGCGCAAACAGCGAGTAGCGCCGATATCAAGCGGTTTCGCAATTCGATACGCGACTGGGAGACGTTTTTTTATATTTTTTTTCAATATAAACGGCGGATTTTGTATTGAATAAAAAAATATTATCTGCTAAAATTGTAGTAATCGGCTTTTTTTTCAAAAAACGGCTTGAAATTTAACGATTTTCTTAACTTTTGGGGGAATTATGAACGTAGAGGAAATGCTCGGCCAAAGCGGTATTTTGACGCTTTTGGGAATGGGCGTTGTATTCAGCTTTCTAATCATCATGATTGTCTGCATGTATTTGTTGCATGCCATTCTTCACGCCTTAAAAATGGACAAGGACCAACCGGCTTCTTCCGCTCAAGCTTCCTCTGGAGCCGCCGCTCCGGCCGCAGACCAAAAGGCTGTTGTCGCCGCGATTGCCGCAGCCCTCAAAAGCAAGGGCGATTTACAATAGGAAATTATAGCTAACACATAGGAGATTAAAATGGCTAGAAAAATAAACATTTCAGAACTTGCGATTCGCGACGCCCACCAGTCGCTTCACGCCACTCGCATGACAACAGCGGACATGCTTCCGATTTGCGACAAGCTTGACAAGATTGGCTACTGGGCCATAGAAGGTTGGGGCGGAGCCACTTACGACTCGTGCATCCGCTTTTTGAACGAAGATCCTTGGGAGCGCTTGAGAAAGCTTCACGCCGCTCTTCCAAACTCTAAGATCATGATGCTTCTTCGCGCGCAGAACCTTCTCGGCTACCGCCACTACGCCGACGACGTCGTTGAGAAATTCGTTGAGACAGCCGCCAAAAACGGAATCGACGTGTTCCGCATCTTTGACGCCTGCAACGACCCTCGCAACATGGAATGCGCCACAAAGGCCGCCAAAAAGACTGGAAAGCACGTTCAGATGGCCATTTCTTACGCCGTAACTCCTTTCCACACAATCGAAAAATACGCCGAGCTCGCAAAGACATACGCTGACTTTGGAGCCGACTCAATTTGTATCAAAGACATGTCTGGCCTTCTTAAGCCTTACGTTGCCTACGACTTGGTAAAGGCAATCAAAGAAAAGGTTGACCTTCCGGTAGAAATCCACTCGCACGCAACGACAGGCCTTTCAGTGGCCACTTTGCTCAAAGGTGCCGAAGCTGGAGCCGACATTTTGGACACAGCCATTTCTTCTATGTCAATGGGAACAAGCCACTCTCCGACAGAAACAATCGTAGAGATGCTCAAGGGAACAGACCTTGACACTGGCTTGGACACAAAGGCCTTGCTCGAAATCTCGGCTTACTTCCGCGAAGTCCGCAAGCACTACGCTTCTCTTGAATCTTCATTCTTGGGAGCCGACACCCGCATCCTTCTTTCACAGGTTCCGGGCGGAATGCTTTCAAACCTCGAAAGCCAGCTCAAGCAGCAGAACGCCGGCGACAAGATGGACGAAGTTTTGGCCGAGCTTCCTCGCGTTCACAAGGACGCAGGCTACGTTCCGCTTGTAACTCCAACTTCTCAGATTGTTGGAACTCAGGCTGTTATGAACGTTTTGATGGGCCGCTACAAGACAATGACACAGGACTTCCGAAACCTCATCACAGGCCGCTTTGGAAAGCTTCCGACAGACGCCAACCAGGAGCTTGTTCAGAAGGCTCTCCAGCAGAACAACATGGAAAAGGTTATGACTTGCCGCCCTGCCGACGAGATTCCGCCGGAGTGGGACAAAATGGTGGAGGAAGCCAAGAAGAACGGCGGAAACGGTTCTGTGGAAGACACTCTCACTTACGCCATGTTCCCCAACGTAGCGCCTAAGTTCTTCAAAGAAAGAGCCAACGGACCTGTTGACGCTGAGGCCACATTCGGAAAGAAGGAAGCCCCTGCCGCTTCAAGCGCCGCTCCTTCAAACGGACCTTGGACTGTAAACGTAAACGGAACAGCCTACAATGTTTCAGCCAACGGTTCTTCTATCACAGTAAACGGAACTCCTTATAACGTAAGCTTTGGAGCCGCCTCAGCCGCAGCTCCCGCAGCCGCAGCCGCCCCTGCCGTTACAGGCGGAGTTGACGTTAAGTCTCCTGTCGCCGGAACTTTGCTCAGGCACGTAGCCGCCGCCGGTTCTTCTGTAAAGAAGGGTGACACTGTAATCATGATCGAATCAATGAAGATGGAGCTTGAAGTAAAGGCGCCCGAAAGCGGAACAATCAACTTTGTCGTTCAGCCGGGAAGCCAGATTCAGGCCGGCCAGGTATTGGCCACTTTGGGCGGAGTCGCAGTCGCGGCCCCAGCTCCGGCTCCCGCCGCCGCCGCTCCCGCTCAAGCTCCAGCCGCTCCTGCTGGCGGAAAGCCTGTAAACGCTCCGGTTGCCGGAACTTTGCTTAGATACGCTGTCGCCGAAGGCGCGGCCGTCAAGCCCGACACAACAATCATCATTGTCGAGTCAATGAAGATGGAATTGGAAATCAAGGCCGGAAACGCCGGTTCGGTTCACTTCCTCGCTCCTACAGGAAGCCAAATCTCTGCCGGCCAGGCAATCGCCGAGGTAAAGTAAGGATAGCATAATGGAAATGACTCATAATAAATCGCAAATTATAAAAGCAACATTCGCGATCATGCTCGTGGCAATGGCGGTTTCTTTCTTTGT
>JAILDQ010000025.1 GCA_024689365.1 Treponema sp.
AAAAAAATTGCTGGACCTTTTTGATTCAATAGAAATGCCTTTGATAAAAATCTTGGGCGAGATGGAATTGGCAGGAATCCACTTGGACTCGGCGGCCTTGGACAAATACAACAAAGACTTGCAAAAAGAAATCACCAGCGCGGAAAAAGAAATCTACGCGGAAGTCGGCCACGAGTTCAACATCGCCTCGCCAAAGCAATTGCAGGAAGTTTTGTTCACCGAGCGCGGCCTTCCGCACGGAAAGAAAACAAAGACGGGCTATTCAACTGACACAAGCGTTTTGGAAGACCTTGCCTCCTATGATCCCGTTCCGGCAAAAATTCTAAAGTTCAGGGAGCTTTCAAAGTTGCAGTCTACTTATGTTGACGCGCTTCCAAAACTTTCAGACAAGCAGGGCCGCATCCACACTTCATTCATGCAAACAGGAACGGCGACAGGCCGCCTTTCCAGCCGCGACCCAAACTTGCAGAACATTCCCGTAAGAAGCGAGTCGGGCCGAAAAATCCGAACGGCCTTTACGGCGGTTCCCGGAACAGTTTTGATAAGCGCCGACTATTCGCAAATTGAATTGGTGGTGCTGGCCCATCTTTCTGCAGACAAAAACATGCGCGAAGCCTTTATCAGCGGAAACGACGTTCACAAGGCTACGGCCTCATTGATTTATGGAGTAGCCCCCGACGCCGTCACGCCGGAAATGCGCCGCACGGCAAAGACAATCAACTTTGGCGTAATCTACGGAATGAGCGCCTTTAGGCTTGCCGCCCAACTTGGAATCTCAAGAACGCAAGCGCAAGAATTCATCGACAATTATTTTAGGCAATACTCGGCTATAAACAAATTCATCAGCGACACGATTAGCGGCGCGGAAGAAAGCGGCTATGTTCAAACAATAATGGGCCGTCGCCGCCGCGTCATGAACATCAACAGCAAGAACAAAATAGAAAAGGCAGCCGCCGAACGTATCGCAGTCAACACGCCCGTTCAAGGAAGCGCCGCCGACATCGTAAAAAAAGCGATGATAGACGTAAGCGCCGCCTTAAAGAAAGCCGCCAACGGAGCGCGCCTCTTGCTTCAAGTTCACGACGAACTAATCTTGGAATGCCCCGACGACCCAAAAATTGTGGAAGAAACCATCGCCCTCCTCCGCCAAAAAATGGAAGGCGCCGTCAAACTATCGATTCCGCTAAGAGTCTCGATAGAAAGCGGCGCCAACTGGGGCCAGTTCCACTAGGAATGGGGACAGTGTTTATTTTGCCTCTATTGTCTGAAACTTAAAACGCAATAGCGCCGTCATCCTTACAACGCGATGTTCTTGTCCAGCTTGTCCAGATTTTTTTTGTGAATTAGCATCAATAGCGGAGCGGAGGCTTTTAGGGGAGCGTCGGGATCTACAAAGTCTTTTATGGCGCCGTCTTTTATTGCGATTACGTTGACGCCGTATTCTTTTCTGAGGTTCAGTTCTTTTAAGCTTTTGCCGACCCACTTTTCTTTGGGCTCCATTTCTACAAGGCAGAGGTCGTCGTTGATTTCAAAGTATTCCAAGAAGTTGCTGACGATGAGGCTTTTTGCGGTGTGCACTCCGCTTTCTTCTTCGGGGAATACTATTTGGTCGGCGCCAATTTTTTTTAGAACTTTGCCCATCCTTTCGTTTCCGGCTTTTGCGACAAGCCACTTTACGCCGCTTTCCTTTGCGATCATCGTGCACATGATGCTGGCTTCCAGGCTGGTTCCCATAGCGACGACGGCGCATTCGACATGGGAGATTCCTATTGCCTTGATTGCGGATGTGTCCGTCAAGTCCGCGACAATGGCCGAGGTCGCCTTTGAGGAATATGCCTCTATGATGTCTTCGCTGTTGTCAACGACTATCACTTGGGCGCCGCTCTCTATCAACTTGTCGGCAACCGCCTGTCCAAATTTTCCAAGTCCAAAGACAACAAAAGAATTGTATTTCATTTTAAGCCTCCATTATTTCTTCAATCTTATTTTTCGATTTATCCAACGATAAAATGTCCGTTTGAAAATTTAATCTCGTTCTTTTCGGAACGGCTCGCGCTAAAGAAAAGCGCCATTGATATCGGCCCGATTCTTCCCGCGTACATTCCAATCATGACAATAATCATTCCCGCGCCGTTCAAGCTGGAAGTAAGGCCTCTCGAAAGTCCAACCGTTCCTGTGGCGCTAAAAATTTCGTAGGCGGCGGAAAGGGCCGGAACTTCGCATGCCTGCATAAGGGCAACAATCAGCGTGATTGTAAGCATAAGGTTTGACATTACAATCGCGTTAGCCTTGTTGATAAGCTTTTCAGAAACCGCCCTGCTAAAGACAACCGGCTCCGTTCTGTTTCTGATGAACGAAATAACATTCAGCAAAACCACAAAGGCCGTAACCGTCTTTACGCCGCCAGCGGTTCCAACCGGCGAGCCTCCGATGAACATATAAATGCAGCCCACAAGGCAAGAACTAGGCGTAAGGGCTTCTTGCGGAATCGTCGCAAAGCCAGCCGTCCTAAAAGTCACGGACTGAAAAAA
>JAILDQ010000027.1 GCA_024689365.1 Treponema sp.
CGCTCAAAGGGCATAATGTGGTTCAAGGACGAGCCCGACATGATTTGGGTGCTTGAAACGACTGGCCGACAAATCGTCGCGGGCTACTCGGGCCAATGGCTTGCAACGGCTCCAAAGGACGAGCAGGAAAGAGTTCTTGAAAGCGACCCGGAGATGAAAAAGAACTGGGACGAAAAGCTTGGCGACAGAATGATTAAGCTTTGCATCATCGGAACCCACTTGGACAAGGAAGCGATTTCAAAGCAACTTGACTCGGCGCTTGCCGAATAAGACAAAAAAAACGCGCGGATTTCTCCGCGCGTTTTTTTTATTGAACGCCTTTTATTTTACCGGGAACAATTCCGCCCTAATCATTACGGTGTCCTGGTACCAGTCAATCAAGAGCGAAAAAAGCTCGTCTTCATAACCGTCAAGGCTTGCCTTGAATTTCCAAACCGTCGCGGAATTGAATTTGTCTTTTGGAACGTCCTCAAGGTAAACCCAACGTCCATTGTACAAAACCCTGCAAACAGCCTTGTCCGAAATGTCTTGGCCAGTCTTTCCGTCGCGGGCGGTCATAATCAATTTTATCGGCCGGCTTTCGTTCGCCGAAAAGTTTATGTCTATCGTTTTCTCGTCTTTTGTAACTTCAAAATTTTCCCACCAAACGTAAGAACCGACCGCGACTTTCGCGCGATACATTCCGGGCTTTAGGAAAACAGGCTTTATGTAATAGCTCTTCAACTTTGAAGCCGGACGTTCGGCGGTCAAGCCTTCTTTGTCAAGGCTTCCTTCAATGAAAACTCGGCCGGAATTCTCAACCTCGGTGATTTCAGTTCCGTTTGTGAAGAACAAGGCCCTAGCGCTTATATGGCTTGCGGGCGCCGATGTTTGCGGAAGCTTTACGGAAATGCTTACCGGCGTGTAGATTGAACGCAACACGGTTCTGTGAATCCAGCCTTCGGTCCACAAGTACCAGGCGCCGGCAGCGGCGGCTCCTACAAAAAGAAGGGCGACAAAAAAGTCTTTCCAAACATTGCGCTTTTTTTTGTAAACCGCTTCCTTCAACTGCCTGACTGAAATCACCATCTTGGCAACCTCAACCCTAATCGCGTGAGTGTCGTAATACTTCAAGTATTTTTTCACGATTTTAATGATTGGCTCAACGCTCTTAAAGCGGCGTTTGGCTTTTGGCGCCATCATCTTTTTTATCAACTTGCAAATCACCGGCGGAATCGTCTTGTCGATTTTTCGCGGGTTGATGTATTTTCCCTTTCGGGCCTTTTCGTACATTTCTTCCTGAGTGTCCGCGGAATAAGGCTTTGAACCGGTGACCATTTCGTAAAGCATTACGCCAAGCGCGTAAATGTCGGCGCGTTGGTCCACCCCGCTGGAATCCTTAAATTGCTCGGGCGGCATGTAGCTGGGCGTTCCGAGAATCACTCCGTCCTTTGTGTTCTTGTCGTCCGAATCGTCGCTCGCAATTCCAAAATCGGTGAGCTTGATTTCGCCGCGGCGTGAAATCAAAAGGTTTCCTGGCTTGATGTCGCGGTGAACAACATTTTTTTTGTGGGCAAAGCGCAAGCCGTAAAGGGAATCCTGCATTATCAGCATCGCGACTTGCGGCGAAAGGGAGCCTTGCTTTTTTATCAATTTGTCAAGCGAAAGTCCTTCGACAAATTCTTCTACGATGTAGCGGTAGCCGCCTTCCGTAAAATAGTCGAACAAGTGAACGATGTAAGGGCTTTGCATTTCCAAAAGAATTTTGGCTTCCTTTAAAAACCTTTCCTTGGCCACTGCGTTTCCGCGAATCGTAAGCTTTTTAATTATGACGGGCCGCTTGAGCTCTGGGTGCATCGATTTGTAAATCGCGCCCATTCCGCCTTGCGCTATTTGCCCTTGAATCTTGTATTTTCCAATCATGTCGGGTGTTTCAGCCATTTTTTTCTCCTATATATTCTCCACTGAAATTATATCCTTTTCTGGATTGAATGTTTTTGTCGGCCTAACGACCGCAACGTTTTGTTTTCGCGGATTATGTATCTGAACATACAAGCCGCCTTGCCTCAAAAGATAATTCTCCGGAACAGGCCTGTGTCCGCCGATGTAACGGGCTTGAACTCCCGCCGGCGGATTGCAATATGAATCGAGCGTTTTTGAAACGCTTCCGATTTTGGCCTCGTCGTTGGCCGTCCAAGTAAGGCCGTAAACAACGCTCTCGTCCAAGGCCGCTTCCACCAACTGGCTTCTGTCAAAAAAATCCATCGGCTCTGCGTGCGAGACAAAAATGTTTTTGGAGCAATAAGCGAACGGAAGGGATTTTTCAAAAGCGTAAACGCTCTCAAGAACTTCCGGCTCATAAACAGAGCGCATAAAGTCAAAAACCATTTGTCCTTCCATCACGAATTTTCTAAAAGGAAAATTTCCTTCGCCCCGTTCGTTTTTGATATTTTCATGGTTGCCCTTTAGACAATGAAAATTTTCAGGCCATAAAATCTTGGCTTGCATCACCGCCAACAATGCCGCCAAGCCCTCGCGCATTTCTTCCCTCATATAACGGGAATTGATTTCTCCTTCCGTGTCGTAAGCCCAAAAAGCCTTTTCCCAGCGGGCGCGAGCCCTGCCTTCAGCGTGCAAAATGTCGCCCACCAAAAGGACCCGGATTTTCTTTTCTTCCAAGGCCTCGATTATTTTTATGCCTTCCCTAAAGCCAGAAAGTTTTTTTGGCAAAACAAAATTTAAAATATTATAAATAAAGTCCGGCCTCGCGTGAATGTCAGGAACGACAATCAAGGGCATGGCCTTTTGCGAACGAAAGTCCAAAAAGCCGCCGGCTATTTGAGTTCCCGGAATTTTTTCGCGGTAAACGGGACTTTCGTTTTCCAAAAGTTCAATCGCTTTCTTTGCCAAAGACAAAATCTTTTTTTGCGACGGAAGCCTTGAATGCAAAGAGTAATCGTAGAATGAGTCTAAAAGGGTCTTTTTGTCCACAATTTTTACATCAGTCCAAAAATCGTTGGCGGCTCAAGCGCTCAGCTCGTCAACCGAAAACCAAATTTGCGGAACCGATAGTGATTTTGTCGCCGCGGTTCAGTTTGACGTATTTTCCGGCAGGAACTCTATTTCCGTTCAGCAAAGTGCCGTTTGTGGAATTTTCGTCTTTAAGAAAATAGTCGTCCTTGATTTTTTGAATCAAGGCGTGATGGCGGCTGGCCAATTTGTTTTCAATCACGACGCTGTTGTCAGTGTCGCGGCCAAGGGTGATTTTTGCCACCAATTTGATTTTCTGCTTGTTGAACATCAAGTAAGAAACCGCCTTGGGGTCAGAAATCGCTTGAATGTGCTCGCCTACCGGAGAGCTTTCCATAATTGTTGAATCATCCATTCTTATATTATAAACCCAAATTTGATTTTTATCAAATTATTTTGTATAATGAATGAATGCAAACTTTAGTCATAGGTTCAACTTGCGTTGACATAATCATTCGCGTTCCTTTTTTTCCTGAACAAGGACAAGACGTGAACACAGACGGAGCCAAATGGTCATTGGGCGGAACCGCCTTTAACGTTGCCAAGGCCTTGCAAAAAGAGAAAAGCGATTTTATTTTGTGCTCGCCGGTTGGAACAGGCGTATACGCAAATTTCGTTGAGGAAGAATTGGCAAAAAACAAGATTCCTCTTTTTGCAAAAATTAAAAGCCAAGAAAACGGCGCTTGCTGGTGCTTGGTGAACGCAAAGAACGAACACGCCTTTATCTGCGCCCACAAGGCCGAATATTTGTTTGACGAAAAATTTTACAAAAAAATAAATTTCAAAGAAGTGGACACGATATATTTTTGCGGCTTGGAAATGGAGGAAAAAACTTCGGAAGCGGAAGTTGACTTCATGCTAAGAAAAAAAGAAGAGGCGCAAAAGGAAGGCCGTGAGCTGAAAATATTCTTTGACCCAAGCGCCCGCATTCTTAAAATAAAAAAATCTTTGCTGAAAAAAATATTCAAGCTCAATCCGATTCTTCACTTGAACCAAAAGGAAGCCTTTGAATTGACAGGATTGGACTCCGTTCCAAAAGCGGCCGAAGCCCTTTGCAAAATCACAAAGAACGACGTCATTATGACAACAGGAAAAAACGGCTCATACATTTTTGAAAAAGAAAAAATGGCCGGCAAAAAAATTCCCGGCGTAAAGGCAAAAGTTGTGAACACAATCGGTTGCGGCGACGCGCATCTTGGAGTTTGCGTTGCCCGGCTGAAAAAAGGAAAATCCTTGGAAGACGCGGTTTTGGCCGCAAACAAATACGCGGCGAAAATCGCGGAAACAGAGAAAGCCTCTTTGTAAAAAAGATTATTTTAAAGCGGGACGTTCGGCAATGTTTTTTGCCGCCAAATCAAAAAGCTTTTGAATGAGCTTGATGATTTCGTCGCGGGTTTCCTTGTCCAATTCGCTGGCGGCCTTTACAATCGCGCCCGCTTGCTTGAACCAATCTTTTTCCAATTCGCTGTTGGTTTTTGCGCCGCCAGCCGTAATCACATTGAACAAGGTTTCCACAACCAAGCTTCTTTTTTCTTTTGAGACGCCTTCAAGCCATTCGTTGAAGGTTTTGTAAAAAATCTCGGTGGCCTTGTCAAAGCCGTCCAAACATTTAAATGAGCGCGGCTTCAAGAACCAAGAAAATGGCTCGTGTTGCATCAAGCCTTGCGCTCCGCTTTCAACAACGCTGTATTCTCCGGCGTGCCTAAAGAGCATTCCCACAATCGAAAGCTTTGGATAATACGAATGCAAGATGGGAACGATTTCCACAAGACGCGGATCTTCGATTATTTCCTGCCTAAAGCCCGGTCCGTCAAAATTATAAACTCGCTTGATTCTCTTTTTGAATTTTGGCTGAACAAAGGCGCTTGAATACACCGCAAGGTTTCCGCCCTTTGAATGTCCGCCGACCAAGATTTTTCCGCGCGTATTTTTGGAAACCCATTCGAGGTATTCAAGAGCGTCCTTTTGGGCCGGAACAACTTCTTCTATCGCCAAATTAAAGTCTTCTTTCCAACCTACGATTGTGTCGTCGGTTCCTCTATAAGCCACAAAGGGATTGGCCTTAAAGGCGCCGTCAAAAAAGGCAAGCGCGGAAAACTGCTCTTCGTTTTCCAAATCGATTTTGCTTACATAACCAGAAGCGCTCAATTTTCCAAAACGCTCGGACAAGGCGCACGCCTCCAAAAGCTTTACGGTTTCCCTAGAAATCAAGGCGCCCAAATCGCTTCGTTTTTTAAAGTCCGCGCTGGACTTAAAGGCGTTCCACAAATCGCCCAAGGAAACTCTTTCGTTCAAGTCATACGGAATCAAGCCGTCAAAATTCAAATACGAAAGCTGGCACAAAACCAAAGCGTCAACATCGCAAAAAGCGCTCTTTGAAAAAGTCAAGTCGCCGCGCCATTCAACGTAATCAAGCAAATTCATACAAGCTCCAAATTATTTTTTCTTCAAGAACATCACGCTCATAGGGGGAAGGTAAAAATATCCGTCGTAATGAGATTCGTTTCCAGAAAGCAAATCCACAAAGTCTCCGTAAAGGCCGTCAAAGGCGCCAAAGCCTTTTCCTGGTTTTATCGGAACCTTGTAATCATACTCGCTTATGTTCAAGGCGACGACAATCATTTCTCCGCAAGAAGAGCGCTCAAAGACCAGCTGCTCCTTTGCCTGAAAAATTTGCTTGTAGTCTCCGTAACGCAAGGCCGGAGAATTTTTTCTCGCGTTAAAGGCCTTTTGAATGCAATCAGTCAATTCGTTCCATTCAGGCTTTTCAAAGGCGGGCCTCATCGCCCAATGATTTTCTTCATCGTAACCTTGAACGCCCCACTCGCTTCCGTAGTAAATGCAAGGGAAGCCCGGCAGCGCGGGCAAAAGGCTCCAGCCCAAGGGAATGAGAGCCTTGTCCTTCATCGCCGTGGCAAAGCGCGGAAGGTTGTGGTTGTCCAAAAAATTCATCATCGGAATGTTTTTGTAAATTCCTTCCGGGCCAAACTGTCTGTTCAAAGTGTAGGCCAATTCGTAAATGTTTTTGTTGTTAAAGGAATCGCAAATTGAATCGCGCAATTCCGTATTCGTCGCGCTTTGGGTTTGGCTTCCCAAAATGTATTTTTGGCAGTCAATGCCGGTATACATTTCCGCGATGATGGCGATGTTTCCGCCAAGGCCCGCTCCCATGTCGGAGCAAAAGCTTCTTATTCCTTCGACGAATTTTTTGGGAAGATGTTCCGTCAAGCAAAGGTGAAGGCCGTCAAAGCGGTACAAGTCTTCCCATTTTCTAATGGCTCCGTATATGTGTTGAACAACTTCTTCGTTTTCCAAATTCAATTCAGGGAAATCCCAGTTGTCGCGCCAAGCCTTGTAATAAAAGCCGTCGTTGCAAGGAGTGTTGCGGTTAAAGTCGATTCCCTTGAACCAATTTATGAACTGTGAGCTTTGCATGTTGTTCCTTACGTCTCTAAAAGCCCAAAAGCCTCGGCCGACATGGTTGAAAAGCGCGTCAAGCACAATGCGAAATCCGTTTGAATGCAAGACATTGCAAAGCTCGGAAAAATCTTCGTTGCTTCCAAGACGGCTGTCCAAGGTGTAAAAGTCGCGGGTGTTGTAGCCGTGCGTATCGCTCTGAAGAACAGGATTAAAAAATATTGAATTGATTCCTAGTTTTTTAAGCTGGTCGATCCAGCCCAAAACGCGGTCTATTCGTTTGACCGGCCGAGTGGCTGCGTTCCAAGTGTTGGACCAGTCCCAAGAATTTTCGTGGGGCGAATCGCAAAGGCCAAGAGGACAAAATTGATACATTGCGGAACCGTCAAACCAGCTTACATTCATTTTTAATACTCAACGTCTCCGCGCATGATTTTTCTTACAAAAACGCCGGAAGGCTGCAAGTCGCTTTCCTGCCAGCCGCCCTTCGCGTCCCTGTCTTTGTTGAACCTGAGAACGCCGGAATCTTCGCCCTTGTTGTTGACCGACCAGTTGGCCCAAGAAATTTTCTTCTTAGCCAAAAGACGCATCCACGCCAAAGTTTCCTTTTCAAAAACTCCGCCGTCGCCAGAATCTTTTGTCGTTCCCCATTCGGTCACAAAAACGGGAAGGCCCTTTCTAAGCGCCTTCTTCAAAGTTTTTTGTCCAGACTTTCCGTGGCTTCCCGCGTAAAAATGAAGGGTGTACATTATGTTTTTTTGTCCATCAATCGGAGAGGCGGCCGCGCTCGCCAAGTCGCTTGACCAACGAGGCGTGCCCACTACAATCACGTTGTCGCAATGCTTTCTGATTACGGGAATTATTTTTTCGGCGTAAGGCTTGATGTTGTCTTTCCAAGTAACTTCGTCTCCGTTCGGCTCGTTGCAAATTTCGTAAATGATGTTCGGAAGGCTCGCGTATGTCGAAGCGATTCTGTCAAAAAATTCCGCGGCCTGGTTCGCGTACAAGAGGGGGTCGCGGTCTGGAAGAACGTGCCAGTCAACGATAACGTACATTCCCAATTCCTTGGCGGCTTCAATCGATTCAATCACCTTGTTTGCGATTGCAGGATTTGAAACATATCCGCCGTCAACACCAACGTACATGGCGGCTCTCCACAAGTCGGCGTTCCAATCGTCGCGAAGCCATTTCATGACATTTTTGTTGGCGTATTTTCCATACCAGTGAAGGCCGTGCGAACTCATTCCGCAAAGCTGAACAGGATTTCCGTCCTGGCCGCAAAGGTGGACTCCCTTTACGCTGAGGGCTCCGTATCGCGCGACAGGCGTTGACTTGTCATTCAAAAATTCCCTGGCAGGAACCTCTTCCTTGGAGCAAGAAAAAAGAGCGAAGGCCAATAAAAAAATTTCGGCTATAAAAATGATTTTCTTCATAAAACTTCCTTACAAATACTTTACAGTTTCATCCAAGGGCTTTCTGTCAGAATGGCGGGGGCTTGGCTCGCAGTCCGACGCGGGATATCCGATGTCCAAAAGGCAAACCAAATGCAAATTTTTCGGAAGGTCAAAAGCGTCGATGATTTTCTGAGCGTCGTAGCCGCGCGCCCACAAGCTTCCAAGTCCAAGCTCTGTCGCCTGAAACATCATGGCGGTGGTCACAATCGCCGCGTCAACTTCTCCGCCGTCATACTGGCCGCAAGGAAAATACTTGTAGGCAGTGTCTGCGGCGTTTTTGTAGCTTTCATCAGTGTCGTAGCAAACCATCAAAACGACTGGGGCGTTAAAAGCCATTGGCGTCGCGGCGTTGATTTTTTTGAGCGCGTCGGGGCTCTTCAAGACAAAAATTCGATGGCTTTGGGAATTTTTTGCGGTTGGGGCCAAGCGGCCGGCCTGCAAGATTTTCTCCAATTTCTCATCTTCCACTTTTTGCGAGGAAAATTTCCTCACGGAATAACGTTCTTTTGACAATTCTAAAAAATCCATTCTTCCATTTTACAGCGATTTTACTCAAAAATCAACATAAATCTAATTGCCAAATTCAACAAAGGGCGCTAGAATATTAACAACGGAGTTTTAATATGAAAAAAATCGTTACCGCATCCACAAATCCAGCCGTCACAAAAACAATCACAAACGCTTGCAAAAGCTTTTCCGCCTTTTCCTGCAATATTTTTGGCGACACGGACAGCATAATCAGCTTTATCAATTACGAACTTCCGGACATAAAGGTAATCGATTACTCCTCGCCTTCAATAGATTGCGACGAAATAATGGAGGCCATCCACAGCGACTCTTGGCTTCACTACGGCGGAGTCATCGCGGTTTGCAAGGACAGGCAAAAGGCAATAGAATTGGCGGAATTAAAGGACGACAACATTCTTTCTATTTTAACGGTGACTGAATTCGTCCAAAACTTCACCCGCCTTTTGCGCATCATCGACCAAAACCAGCAGTTCTTGTATGCCCGAGGAATGCAAGACATAGTTGGCGGCCGAGAGGAAGGCTCTTTTGTTTGCGGAAACGACTTGCTGGACATTCGCTTTTACATAAACTTTTTGGTCAGCTACCTTTACAACACAAACAGAATCAGCTCCGAAGACAGAATGAATTTGCAAATGGCCTTGACCGAACTTTTGGCAAACGCCGTCGAGCACGGAAACTTGGACATTTCCTACCAAGAAAAAACGGAATGGCTTTACAAGGGCGGCGACATAATTGAATTGGTGAAAAACAAGGCGCAAGACCCCAAATACAAAAACCGAAAAATCAAAATCAACTATTCGATTCACAACAAGGCCAGCGCTTTTAGAATCACAGACAGCGGAGACGGCTTTGACTGGCGAAAAATCATGGATCGCCGCGCGGCTGACGACGACACTCACGGCCGGGGAATTTCTCTCAGCAAAACTTTCGTGCAAAAACTTTCCTACAACGAAAAGGGAAACCAAGTCACATTCCAGATTGCGAACCAAGTAAACTCCGTCAACGCAATTCCTGGAATCATGAAACCCTTTGACGTTTTGGAATACAAGGACAAGCAAATTGTTTGCCGCCAAGACGAAATGACGAACGACCTTTTCTTTATTGTGGCCGGAAGGTTTGGCGTTTACGTAAACTTAAAGTTGAACACAGTTTTGACGCCCAGCGACATGTTCATCGGCGAGATGGCCTTTTTGCTGAACGACAGGCGAACGGCAACGGTAATGGCGGTTGGAAACAATTGCAAATTGATTAAGGTTCCCAAAACGGCCTTTCTTTCGCTCATCAGAAAAAATCCCCATTACGGAATTTTCTTGAGCAAAATGCTCGCGCAGCGTTTGGCCTTGCAATCGCAAACAGCCTACGTTCTGCAGCAAAAATTGGAAGCCTTGCAATAGGATTTTAATTGGCGAGCTTAATCTCTTCCTCTACAAAAGAAACCATAGCCTCGTAGATTTTCTTTGAGAATTTTCTTCCCACGTCTTGTGAAAGAATTTCAAGCGCTTTTGTTGACGTCAAAGCGTCGCGGTAAGGCCGGTTGCTGGTAAGGGCGTCGTAAACGTCGGCGCAACTGATTATTTGCGACTCCTCAGGATACTCCCCTTCTTTTTTTCCGTAATAGCCGCTTCCGTCAAGATGCTCGTGGTGGTAGCGGACAAAATATTTTATCTCGTTAAAGTAAGGGTTTACCGCAAGAATTCTGTAACCGATTTCCGCGTGCTCTTTTATTATGTCGCGCTCGGCTTGAGTCAAGCGGTCGGGCTTGTTTATGATAACGTCGGAAATTCCAATCTTTCCAATGTCGTGCAACTGCGCTCCGTATCTTAGCATATGAACGCGCTCTTCGCTGTAGCCGATGCGTCTTGCGATTCCAACGCTGTAAACGGCGACGCGGTCGCTGTGGCCTTCAGTGTATTGGTCTTTCGCTTCCAAAGCGTTCGTCAGGGATTTGACAACGCTCAAGTTGCTTTCTTCAATTTCATCGCGCAGATTTCTATTTATGATTTCCGAAGCGAAGAAGGTTGAAGCGATTTCCATCATGTACTGATGCTCAAGGCTGAACGGTTCCTTGCTTTGCTTTGAGCGCGTGATTGTCATTACGCCGATTCTTTTTTGTTCGGTTCCAAGTGGAACGCTGATAAAGGAGCCTTGAATGAACGGCTCTTCCTTCATAAACGAATAGGCTGGATGGCTTGAACGGTCAGGAACAAAAACCGACATCCAGTTTTTAAATACTTGTCCGGAAATTCCTTCGCCCACTTTTAAGGTAGGAACTTTTTCGCGTTCGACATTGCAAAAGGCAAAGGGATAAAGGATTTGCAAGCTTTCGTCGTAGCGGTAAGCCACTCCGCGCGAAAAATTTATTTCCTGCTTCAAGTCGTCAAAAAGCGAATCGTTGACTTCTGAAATTCTTTGGTGCTGCTGCAAGGCAAAAGGATATTTCTTTAAATTCAACAAATGCCTTTGTCCGCGCGTGGCGATTGAAGCGGCGTAAAGATTTATTTGCAAGCGGGTGTTCAAGCGCTGCAAAAAGTGAGAGTCGTCGCGATTAAGAACAAGGCGCTTTTCCGGCGTTTTTGAACACAAAAGCAAAAAGGCGACCATTTCAAATCCGTGCACGATGGGCATAATGTAGCGGCATGAATAAAGGTTCTTTAAGACGTCGGTCACCATTGGATCCGCGATTTTGTAGGCGTTGAACATTTTGTCAAGCGGAATGACGCCGCTTTCCATCGCCAAAAATCCGATAAAGACAGAATCATCCGAAAACGAGGTGATTCCTTCCCTGTCTATTTCGCGGTATTCGTGGTATTCAGGCGCGTGAAAAAAGACGTGGACAAAGGCTCCGTCAATGCGGCGCTCAATCAAAGAGATTACGGCTTTCACAAGCCCGATTGTAGTTGTCCAATTATTCAAAGAATCCATGTCGAACTCATCGTTCATGGCGGAAAAATTAAAGTCATCCGTCTTGATGGTTCTTCTTGCGTTCCTTGAAATCTTTTTTAGCTTTCTTTTTGTCATTTAACTTCACGCGGATATAAACCGCCTTATTTCTAATATCGGAAGAAACCGCGCGAAACTTTAGCGAAACTTTTGTTATATTTTAGAAAATTTTCCGCAACGCGATTGCGTCTAGAATTCGCGCCGCGATGTCAAAGCTTTGCGGGGTCAGGGAGGAAAAGTTGTCGCCGTCGGTGTGCATTAGGCGCCAGGTGAGCGGAAGGCAGGCGTGAAGCCTTTCTATTTTTTCATCGGGAACGTCTTTGTTTTGAACGTAGCGCAACAAGTCTGAATCTTGGCGCAAGGCCATCATATAAGCGTTGGCCTCGTCTTGTGGAAGCATTGTAATCGCGACGGCTGGAAATCCGTTTGCCAAAAAGCCAGCGTTGTCGCTGTAAGGCATCGGAAGGTTCACCCAATTCAATCCTAGCGAAGAAAAAATCGCCTTTACGCCCTGATTCAGCGCGTTGAACTTTTTTACAAAAGAGGCCGGCGCCTTTGACGGAGGAATGTTCAAGCCCAACAAGGGAACTGTCCCCCGCCCCACGCAGTCAAAAACGTAAATGTCCTCGTCGCGGATTCCGCACTTTTGCATTACGGCCGCCAAGGAAAAGGCGCCTTGCTCGCTAACGCCGCCGCTTCCCAATTCCTCGCCGTCAGTGAAAAAAATTCTGCAATTGTGAACGCCCCTGAATTTTGAAAGGCGAACGGCAAATTCCATCAGGCAAAAAACCGACGAAGAGTTGTCGTTGGCGCCGGGGCTGTTCGGAACGATGTCGTAATGGGAAATGATTGTCTTTACCCTAAAGGTCGCGTCGTAGCCCGAGCGGGGAAGCTTTACGTAAATGTGGCGTTTTCCTTCCACGCCGATAACGGCTGTCTCCACGCCGCGCGCCTTAAGGTAATTTTGGATAAAGGCGGCCCGGTCAGTTCCAGGCCTTAAAAATTCTTGGTAGTCGGAGGCAAAAGTCATTTTGCCTTTTCCGCCCTTGGCTTAAGAAGGCCTGTGATTTTCTTTGTCAAGAATTTAAGCGCGAACGAAGAAATTATCGTGGCGGCAAAAACCATAAGCAAATAAAGAAGCGCCTTCAACTGATCGCCCCAACCTTCAAGGCGGAAGTTTTCAGGCGACTTAAAGCCTTTGTCCATCCAGCCGAACATAATCGCAAACTGCCTGAGGAAGAGAGCCTGCATAAGATAGAACTCAAGCGACATGCTTCCAAAAAATCCAAAGACAGCGTTCTTGCTCCAAATTTTCATCCTGAGCAAAACGCAAAACAAAAGGCCGGAAAGAACTTGGAAAGTGTCTACGGCAAAGGCGACCAAACGCGGTAAGGTTGAATTGTTTCCTGAAAATTCCAGCCAGTAATGAATGCCCTTGTCATGAATCCAAGAGCGCAAGGCAAAGGAAGAAGCAAAGAGCAAGGCGGCAAGCAAAAGTTTTGGCCAATAAAGTTTTTGAAAAAAGGACTTGATTTTTTCTTCGTATTGCGCAAAGGCAAGGCCGATGACAAAAGCGATTGTCGAATTGACCCACCATTCCCCCTCAAACCAAAGGGCGACAGGCCGCTTGTACCAAGGAGCCATCCAAAGGGCGCCGGGCTTTTTCCACCAATCTTTTGCGCCCCACCACCAAGGAAAATGCTTGTTGAACAAGAACCAGCCGGCTTGAACGGCCACAACGACAAAGGCAAGCGCCAAGGCGCGGGGACGGCTTTTTACGTTCTTAAAAATAAAGTAAAAGGCTATGTACTGAATAAGGATGACGGGAACAAACCAAGCGTTGTCGTTCAAAAGCGCCACGCCAATAATTTTGCAAACCCATTCGATAGCCGTCATATTTGTTCCCAAGAGCAAAAACCAAATAATATAGAAGACATTCATCACGTAAAAGCAAACGACAATCGGAAGGCAGCGGCGGCGCAAAAAATCATTCAAATAGCTAGGCTTTGAGTCCAGGCTTTTTAAAAGTCCGTAGCCTGAAACAAAAAAGAAAAGGGCCACGAACAAAAAACCGATGTCGCGGAAAATCTGCATTTGGTTCAAAGCCGCCATCGGAGCGGAATTAGACGCAGGCTGCGAAAGGTGGTGGCAAATTACGCCAAGAGCCGCAAGGCCCTGCAAATTTTTGGTCGCGTCAAGCGACATTGAATCTTGGTTAAAAGAAGCGAGCTTTGAGCGGCGGCTTCCAACAAGCAAAAGCGCGAGCCAAGCGCCGTAAACTAAAACAGTTATGATTGGAACTTGAATTGACATTCTTTTAGTATAAATCCAAAAGCCGCCTTTGTCGAGAACTTTTTGAAAAAGCCAAAGCTTTTGGCCGCGCCAAGGCTCTAGCAAAAGACTTTGAAATGCGCTAAAATATTAGTTCAAAAATCATACGCAACTTTTAATTTTTGAGGTATAAAAATGTCTAAGTATCCTTTTGAATCAATTGAGCCAAAATGGCAAAAGTACTGGGACCAAAACAAAACTTTTTCAGTAAAGGAAGACGATTCCTTTCCCAAGGAAAAGCGCCGCTACGTTTTGGACATGTTCCCCTATCCTAGCGCGGCAGGCTTGCATGTAGGCCATCCCGAAGGATACACCGCCACCGACATTTACTGCCGCTATCTTAGAATGAAGGGCTTTAACGTTTTGCATCCGATGGGATACGACGCTTTTGGACTTCCTGCGGAAAACTACGCGATTAAAACCGGAACTCATCCGCGCGAAACGACAAAGGCGAACATCGAACACTTTACAAAGCAAATCAAGGCGCTCGGCTTTAGCTACGACTGGGACCGCTGCGTTGAAACTTGCGACGTTGACTATTACAAGTGGACCCAGTGGATTTTCCTTCAGCTTTACAAAAAGGGCTTGGCCTACGAAAGCAACACGCCCATCAACTGGTGCCCTTCTTGCAAAACCGGCTTGGCCAACGAAGAGGTCAAGGAAGGCCGCTGCGACCGCTGCCATTCGGAAGTAACAAGAAAGACAATCCGCCAGTGGGTTTTGAAAATCACCGATTACGCCGAACGCTTGCTCGAAGACCTTGACGAGCTTGACTGGCCTGAAAGCGTTAAAATCATGCAGCGCAACTGGATTGGAAAATCAATCGGCGCCGAAGTTGACTTTTGCGTAGCCGACAAGGACGGAAAGGCCACTGACAAAAAGCTCCGCGTCTACACAACCCGCTGCGACACCCTTTTTGGCGCGACTTACATGGTTGTTTCTCCAGAGCATCCGCTTGTAAAGGAATTGACAACGGCCGAGCAAGAAGCCGCCGTTCAAAAATACATTGAGGACGCGGCAAAGAAGTCCGACCTTGAGCGAACAGACTTGGCAAAGGACAAGACCGGCGTCTTTAGCGGAAGCTACGCCATCAACCCTGTGAACAACAAAAAGATTCCGATTTGGATCGCCGACTACGTTTTGATTTCATACGGAACAGGCGCGATTATGGCCGTTCCAGCGCACGACACCCGCGACTGGGATTTTGCCAAAAAGTTTGACCTTCCGATTATCGAAGTTCTTAAGAGCGAAGTTGACGTTCAAAAGCAGGCTTGGACAGAAGACGGAATTCACGTAAACTCAGAATTCCTTGACGGCTTGAACAAGCAGGACGCGATTAACAAAATGCTCGACTTCCTTGAAGAAAAGGGAATCGGAAAAAAAGCCGTGAACTACAAATTGCGCGACTGGATTTTCAGCCGCCAGCGCTACTGGGGAGAGCCGATTCCTTTGGTTCACTGCCCCCACTGCGGAACGGTCACAGTGCCGGAAGACCAGCTTCCTTTGGAGCTTCCAAACGTAAAGACCTACCAGCCGACAGGAACTGGAGAAAGCCCCCTTGCCGGAATCGACTCTTGGGTAAACTGCAAGTGCCCCAAGTGCGGAGCCGACGCAAAGCGCGAAACAAACACAATGCCCCAGTGGGCCGGAAGCTGCTGGTATTACCTCCGCTACCTTGATCCCCACAACGACAAAGAGTTCTGCTCTAAAGACAAAGAAAAATATTGGATGCCCGTTGACTTGTATGTTGGCGGCGCCGAGCACGCGGTATTGCACCTTCTTTACGCGCGCTTCTGGCACAAGGTTTTGTACGACTGCGGCGTTGTAAGCACAAAGGAGCCCTTCCACCGTTTGGTCAACCAGGGAATGATAACATCATTCGCCTACCAGCGAAAGGACAAGACCCTTGTTCCAGTTGACGAAGTTGAAGACAAGGGCTCGAACGTTTACGTTGAAAAAGCCACCGGCGAAGAGTTGACGCAAGTCGTCGCCAAAATGTCAAAGTCATTGAAGAACGTCGTAAACCCGGACGAAGAAATCAAGCTTTACGGCGCGGACAGCGTTCGCATGTACGAAATGTTCATGGGACCGCTTACTATGTCAAAGCCTTGGAGCACCCAGGGAATCGTGGGAATCCACCGCTTCCTTGAAAAAGTTTGGGGCGTCGCCGAAAAGCCTTATTCAGACTTGGACATCTTTGGAAAAATCGAAGACAAGGAATTGCTCGAGCTTAGAAAGCTTTACGTAAAGACCGTTGAAAAAGTGACCAACGACACCGACACCCTTAACTTCAACACAGCCATAAGCCAGATGATGATTTTCATCAATACGGTTTCAAAGCTGAACGAAATTCCAAAGAGCATGTGGGAAGGTTTTGTAAAAATGCTTTCTTGCTACGCGCCGCACTTGGGCGAAGAGCTTTGGGAAAAACTTGGCCACACAAAGACAATCGCCTACGAGCCATGGCCCACAGTTGACACATCCCTTGCCGCCGACGACAAAAAGACAATCGTGGTAATGATAAACGGAAAGCTTCGCGACAA
>JAILDQ010000039.1 GCA_024689365.1 Treponema sp.
GTGTCGCCGTCAGAAACGCCGTTGGCCAAGAGGGCCGCGCGCGCCAAAAGTCCCAGTCCCAAGCCCGCTTCCAATTGGCATTTTTCAAATCTAAAAGTTGTGACGGCCGGAAAGTCCATCATGAAATTCAAGACAAAGGCGGTTCGGTTTTCGATTTCCGCGGGCAAGGCGTTTTGTCCGTCCCACAAGTAATAGGACCACCAAAATGAAAGGCGCGGCTGGAAGGAGAGAAAGGCTTTGTTTGGCCAAATGCCGCCGAATGAAAGATTGAAGGCGGTGGGGCTTGGAGCGCTCTTTAACGAGCTTTCGGTGTTTACCGTGATGTTTACGCCGATGTTGACGAATGGCGAAATCTGCGACAAAAATTCCTTGCCGCTTTTTGCCGGCGTGAAGGTTCCGCCAAAAAGATTGTACCACTTTGACGAATAGTCTTTCTCTTGCGGCAAAGGCTCGCCGCCTGAATCATTGTCTTGAACAAGGCTTTGAGCCGCGCCGTCTTCTTGGGCTTGCGCTTGGCAAAAGATTGAGGCCGCTGAAAAAACAAAAAGGGCGGAAAGCAAAAAGATTTTTTTCATTCATCGTCCTTGTATAAAATCGGCTTTAGGTTGACGGACAAAAATCCTGACCGTCCGCTTTTGTAAAAGTCTGTTTGTTCCCAAGCCGCGAAAAGTTGTGTTCCAGAAATTCCAAAGTCTGTGTACTTGTAGCCTTCCGCCAATTTTGGGAGCCGAATGGCGAGGTTTTTTGAATTGTTCAAAATCTTCTTTGCGTATAAAGCGCCGTTTAGGTAAAGGGTTCCGTCTTCAAAAAGCGCGGCCACCCAAGTTCCGCAAATTTGAACGACGGCTCTAGCCATGCTCTTTGAATCGGTTTTCTTTGAGTGGATGAATTGCCTTGCCGTCGCTCCGCCAGCGTCCTTGCATTCCGCGTAATAGTCAAAGTCTTTTGGAAGCCCCTTTAGCAAGGCTTGGACTCTTTTTGGCGCCGCGGAAAAATCTTTTGGAGAGCGGACTTTTCGGAATTCGTCTTCCGTGGATTTTTGGATTGCGATTAAATTTTTTTCAGGCGAGATTGAAAGCAGCGCGGTCTCCGGCCTGAATTTGAGGTAAGAAAAATTGGTTTCAGATTCAGTGTAATTTTTTATGGAACAAAACCATTCTGTTCCGTCCCAGCAAAAATCGTTCACTTCGGAATTTTCTGGAAGCGACAAATTTTCGTAAGTCAAAATCGGAAAGTAAACGCCTGAGTCCGCGGTGAACTGAATCAAAAAAGGCCTAAAGGGCTGGCGTAAAGAAATCTTTTCGTTGAAGTGGCTGTTCCTGTAAACTGAATAAATTGGCGAGCCGTTCATAAAGACCAATTTGTCGGCGGTGCGTTCTTCAAAAAATTGCGGGTCCTTAAAAACCTTCACGCCGTTTTGCGTCATTACGATTATTCCAAGACGGTTGGTCAGCGCGAAAATTTTTGGCGAACCGTCTTGGCTCATGTCGATGGGCGTTTCTTCGTTTGCTTGTCCCATGCAGGAAATGCGCAAGGCCTCTGTCCAAGGCTTTTGCAAAACAGCCGGCGCTTTTTGCGGCGCGGCCACTTCTTGATAGCCGTCTTTGTTCAGCGCGAACCATTTGTGGCTTGAAGATTTTTTTTCTATTACAATCGCGTCAACCGGCTCTTCTTTTTTTTCTTTGCAAGAAAAAACAAGCGGCATTAAAGAGAGAATGAAAATCGCTTTAAAAAAATTATCTGTGCTTTTCAATTTCAATTCCGCAGAGTGAGTCGCAAATTTCGTTGTATTTTATTCCGGCGTGGCCTTTGACCCAATTCCATTTTAAGTCAGAAAAGGCGGAAGCGAGGGAATCCAATTCCATCCACAAGTCTTGGTTTTTGACAGGCTGCTTGGCGGCGTTTTTCCAGCCTTTGATTTTCCACGATTTTATCCAGCTTGTGATTCCGTTCTTTACATACTGGCTGTCGCTGAAAACGCTTACGCCGTCCGAGACGCTGTAATTGTCCTTGCAGAATTTCAACGCTTGAATCGCCGCCGTCAGTTCCATGCGGTTGTTGGTTGTTTGCCGCTCGCCGCCCGAAAGCTTTGTTTCGCTAGAGTTTGCCAGAATGACGCAACCCCAGCCGCCAGGTCCCGGGTTTCCCGAGCAGCCGCCGTCAGTGTAAATCACGATTTCCATTTTCCTACCCAAAAGAAATTATAGCGCGGAAAGCGCAAAATAACAAGGGAAAAGAGCGCGAGGGCATGAGCCGCGGCTAGTCGGCGAAAAAGGCGAGGATTCTGTCGGGGTAGTCGCCGGCTTCGTCGTAGACCGCGTGTCCGTAGTTTTTGTACACGTAGGATTGTGCGGAGTTTCCGGCAAGGCTTGCTATTTTGCGCGCGGCTTCCGAGCCGAAAATTTGGTCTTCTTCCGCGCCGACGGCAAGGATTGGACATTGTATTTTTGGAAGGATGAAAGTTGCGTCAAAATCCAAAATCGCGCGCGCCAAAATTGAAAAGCGTTTTAGGTCGTATCTTGTCGCTCCTTCGAGGGAGGCTAAAATCGCGTCTTTGTATTTGTGGTAAAAGCCTTGGCTGTAAACGGCTTTTGCAAAGGCTTGGTTAAGGTCGGCGGCTTTTTCTTTTTGGGCTAGCTCTGCCCAATTGCCGATTAGCGCCGCGGCGGATTCCGTCATTTTTGCGCATGTCGAGCCCAAGAAAAGTTTTGAGACCAAATCAGGGCGGTCTGCCGCGACTTCTTGCGCCGCCATGCCGCCGGCCGAGATTCCCAAAAGACAGGCTCCTTTAACGCCAAGCGCGTCCAAGGCTTCGATTGCCGCCTGAGCCAAAAAGCTTGAGTCGCAGCCTTCCGGCGGCTCAATCGGCCGTTCCATCAAAAATATTTCGTAATCGTCCAAGAATTTTTTATAGCGTTCGGCCACCGCTTCCGCAAGAGGCATTAGGCTTTTAATGGATAGTCCCGGCAAAATGACCAAGGGCCTTTTTCCGCGCCCAAAACGCGCGCATTCGATTTTCGCGGAGGATGTGGCGATAGTGACAGTTTTTGTTGGGAATTCCATATAAAGTAACTGCAATTATAACTTAGTTTGAGTTGTTTTTCTATAGATTTTTTAACAAAAATATAGTATAATTAGATTATGACTTTGGCAAAGCCTTTTGTAAAATGGGTTGGTGGGAAAAGCCAATTGCTTGATGAAATCAGAGAAAAATATCCTCAAAAAATCGAAAAGTATTGCGAGCCATTCGTTGGAGGCGGCGCGGTGCTTTTTGACGTTCTAAGCAAATTTCAGCCAAAAAAGGTCTTGATAAACGACATAAACAAAGAATTGATAAATACATACATACAAATTCGCGACAATTGCGATAATTTGATTTTTCAGCTGTCAGAAATTCAAAGACGATATAAAAGCCAATCTTTGGAAGAAAACAAGTCGCTGTTTTATGAAAAGCGCGAACGCTACAATGAATTGAAAGTCAATGGCGATGAAGCGGAAAATCTTGAAAAAGCCGCACTCTTCATCTTTTTGAACAAAACTTGCTTTAACGGTTTGTATCGTGTTAATTCAAAAGGTTTTATTGATGATATGTGCGTTCCGGCTAAAGCCGTCGGCTGTTCCGCGCTTCGCTGTCGCTCATCCTCCTCGCTACGCTGCGGTGGACTGCTGCGCAGGCGCTCCATAGCCTAACGCTAGGAAAAAAAATGAAACAATACGAAGCGGTAATTCAAACATTAGAAAGACTTGGTGGTGTTGCAACTCTTGGACAGTTAAATCAAGAAGTGTTCAAAATTAAAGATTGTGAATGGAAAACAAAAACTCCATTTGCTTCAATTAGGAGAATTGTTCAAGAAAATGAAAGTATATATAAAATTAAACCTGGCCTCTGGGCGTTAAAGTCATATCAAAAAGAACTTGAGCAAAAAGGTATAATCGTTGAGACTGAAAAAAATAAAAATTCAAAGGAAGTCATAGAGTTCAATCATTCCTATTACCAAGGATTGCTTGTTTCGATTGGAAATTTAAAAAAAATGAGAACTTTCGTTCCTAATCAAGATAAAAACAAATTATTTTTGCATGAGAAACTTGGTGATTTAAGAACGCTTCAAGATTTGCCAAAATATTCCTTTGATAATTTAGTAGCGAGAAGTTCAACAATAGATGTTATTTGGTTCAATGAAAGAAATATGCCTAATTCTTTTTTTGAGGTTGAACATTCAACCGATATACAAAATTCTTTGCTAAAGTATTCAGACCTACAGGATTTTTATACAAGAATGTTTATTGTTGCAGATGAAAAACGGCGTTTAGAATATAACAAGAAACTTAGTTATGATTCATTCCACAGTTTAAGGGATAATAAACGTGTAAACTTCCTTTGTTATAAAGATTTGGAACGACAATATCAGCAAACTATAGAATTGCAAGAAATACAAACATCCATCATTTAGTAAGTTCAACTCCATGTGGTTTTAATATTTCTCATCCAAGGCTTTTATCATCGATAAAACGGCAGAAATATCTGCGTTATTAAATTTATTTAAATAATTGTTAATTTCTAATATTGTTGGGTTTCTTAAAAAACTATTATTTTTTTCATTGCCAGTCGCCAAAAATTCAAGAGAAACGCCTAATGCCTCTGATATTAGTAGAGCTTTTGAAATAGAAGGTTCTGCTGAAGACTCTTTTAAATAGCTTTTTAAGGTATTTTCGCTAATTCCAGTTTTAAGTGACAATTCTTTTATTAAAATTCCTTTTGAATCAAGAACAAATCTTAGATTTTCACGAAAAGACATAACTAATAATAGTAAAATTTTACCCTTTTTGTCTTTACAAAGAGTAATAAATTATACTATAATTCAAATATAAGGGTGATATATTACCCCTATATTTGGATTTTTGTGTTTTTGCCGTTTTATCGCTCAAAAAATTATGATTTTACTCTTGCAAAAGGCGATTGTCTTGAATTGCTTCCCAATATAAATTTTCAGTTTGATATGATTTTTGCCGATCCGCCGTATTTCCTTTCTAATGGCGGGATTTCTGTTCAAAGCGGAAGACAGGTGAGCGTGAACAAGGGGGATTGGGACAAGTCGCAAGGCTTTGAAAAAGACAATGAATTCAACCGCAAGTGGCTAGGGCTTTGTCGCGACAAGCTAAAAGAAGACGGCACTATTTGGATTAGCGGAACTTATCACAATATTTTTTCTGTAGCTCAAATGTTAAACGAATTGAATTTTCGCATTCTTAATTGCATCACTTGGGCAAAGACAAATCCGCCGCCAAATCTTTCTTGCAAGTTTTTCACTCATTCCACAGAGTTTATTTTGTGGGCAAGAAAAAACAAGAAAGTGACGCATTATTATAATTATGAACTGATGAAAGAAATCAACGGCGGAACTCAAATGCGCGATTTGTGGAGCTTGCCTGCAATTGCAAAATGGGAAAAATCTTGCGGAAAGCACCCGACGCAAAAACCGCTTCCTCTGCTTGCCAGAATAATTCTTGCTTCCACAAAAGAGAACGCTTGGATTTTAGACCCGTTCACTGGAGCAAGCACAACAGGCATTGCTGCCAGTTTGCTGAACCGCCGTTTTTTGGGGATTGACAAAGAAGAAGAGTTTTTATTACTCTCTCAAAAACGCCGCGAAGAAATTGACGATGTTAAGATACGTTTTGAATACAGAGAAAAAATTATAAAATGCTCGGACATGCCGTTGAATAAAATATTAGAAATTCATGACAATGAGCCGTATTATGGAATCGATTTGCCTTTGTTGTAATCCGCGTGAGGGATTGTAGGCGCGGCGTAGCCGGACGCGAACCGAAGGGAGCGGCTGAAGCGACAGCGGAACGCCGAAAAGCCCGGCCCGCCGAAAGGCGGGACACGCCCAAAAAATTCTTCAAATTCCCCTTGCCGAAGAGGCTTTTTTTTATTAAATTTAGAGGTGAAAAAAGAAAAAATTTTCCACAAAAATGTTTGCGGAAATTATGTATAGGAGATAAAAGATTATGGCAAAACAGTTGTTGTTCAATGAAGACGCCCGCAGAAAGTTGCTTTCTGGAGCTGAGCAAATCGCAAAAGCGGTTAAAGTTACGCTTGGACCTTGCGGCCGCATGGTTATGCTTGACAAAAAATACGGCTCGCCCACAATCACAAAGGACGGCGTTAGCGTTGCCAAAGAAGTTGAGCTCAAAGACCCCTACGAAAATATGGGAGCCCAGTTTGTTCGCGAGGTCGCCTCTAAGACAAACGACGACGCCGGCGACGGAACTACAACCGCCACTGTTTTGGCT
>JAILDQ010000042.1 GCA_024689365.1 Treponema sp.
CGAGAACGCCCGCTCCATCTACACCCACTATCAGCTTTTCTCAGAGAGCGGAGAATGCGTCGCGGAAAAAGTCTTCTGCTCAGAAAGCAAGAACTCCATTCTTTCCGCTTTGACGCAAGAAAAAGAAATTCAAAAAATCGCCAAAGATTTGAAAAAATATTTTTTGGCCGGCAGCAAAGATGACGCGTAAATTTTTTGGGGCAATAGTCTTCTTTAGCCTTTCCTTTATGGCAAGCGCCCAAATACATTTAAAGTCAGCGGAAGACGCGGTTAATATTGCAAAGGCTAACGATGTGGAAGGCAGGCTAAACCTTAAGAGGGCTCAGGAGGAAGTAAGGCTTGTAAAAAAATCGATAGGCTTTTTCTTGCCAGAATTTGATTTTAGCCTTTCAGATTCGGCCTACGCCAATCTAACAAACGGCGACTACAAGCAAAAAACAATTGAGGCAGGAATAACTCAAAAAATTTTTAACGGCGGAAAAAGCGTAATTGAGTGGAAAATGAATGAAGAAAAAAGCCTTTACAATTTTTGGAACGCTCAAAAGGAAGATGAAGAGAAAAAGAACACGATTGTCAAAGCCTATTACGAGGCTTTGCTTTGTAAGTTGAAAAGCATTGTTTTGGAAGAAACTGTCTTGAACGCGTTGGAAACCTTGAAGGTTTGCGAAATTCAAAACGAAGAAGGCATGATTTCAAAGGCGGATTATTTGGAAAGCCAGATTCGTTTTAGAAAAATTCTCGCCAAAGAAAAAAACGCGCAGAATGAAACATTTGCAAAGTGCAGAACTTTGCGCCTTTTGATGAACATTGACAATAACAAAGAAATTGTTTTTGAGGAAGCCTTTATTCCGGAGACCTATGAAAAAAACGAATTGAAAAGCCAAAACTTGCGTGAGTCAATATTGGAGATAAACGAAATGGCAATAAAAAACAGCTTGGATTTAAAGAAAGCCTTGTCTCAAAGTTCTTGGATTTCAAAGCAACGGACTTTGCTAAAGAGAGCTTTTTTGCCAAGCGTTTCAGTAAGGGCAGGCCTTTCATTTGACGGAAGGAACTACCCTCTTTCATCCCCGACATATTCTTTTAAGGTAATCATGGCGTTTGAAAACACTCCATGGCTTTCAATCAACGCCGCAAAAAACATGGATTGCAAGAATGACGGATTGCATTCCATTTTGGACTCTTTGTCAGCGAAAGCAAAATATGACGCAAATTATTTGGGCCAGTTAAAGCTTAGTAAAATTGACTTGGAAAAAAGCAAAGTACAGGCGCAAAAAACAAAAAAAGAAATTGAAAGCCAAGTGATGCAATTGATTCAAGCTGCGGAAAATTTGGAAGAAGAGTCAATAATAAATTTCGAGAGCTTAAAGTTAAAGGAAAAAAAATTGGAGCTTTCAAAGATTCAACATGAAGACGGCCGGATAACGAAAAGCGCTTATTTGGAAGACTTAAACGAATTTGCATCTGAAAAAATCAATTACTTTGAAACAAGAGTAAAAAGAAAACTGCTTTTGATGGAACTTGAAACTTTGTCATCCATAAAGTTTTAAAAAATCATAAAAAGGAATTTGCAATGATTTTATATAAAAAAACAATAATATTGTTGGCTGCGGCGCTACTCTTTCTTTCTTGCAAAAAGAAAAATGAAAGGGAAAAAGAGCCTGAGCTTGTCCAAACGATAGAAGCGCGTCTTGTTGACAAATGCGAGACCTTGGAAAGCTATGGAATGATTATGTATAAAAAGAAAAACGAAGTGACTTCCATGGTTGAAGGCGTGATTGTAGAAAATTATATTCAAGAAGGAAGCCAAGTAAAAAAAGGCATGCCCCTTCTAAAGATGAAAAACGTTCAGTATGAGATTAAAAGAACGGAATGCATAAACGTTTTGAACAGCGCAAAAACAAGAGTCAGGGCGGCAAAAAACAATTTAATTGAAAACGAAAAATCCTTAAAGGGAAAAATAATGAAAATTGAAAATCTTAAGGCCCAGGCTTCCATAAAAAAAGCGCAAGCAGACTTAATGGAAAAAGACTTTGAGAAAAACGAAAAGCTTTTTTTGGCTGGAGGAATTTCTGAAAGCGACCGGGAGCGCTTGTTAATGGAAACGCAAAAGGCGCGGGAAGAATTAAAGATTCTTGAAAAAGAAATTGCAATTGAAGAGCTTGGATTGAAGGAATCCGACTTGATTGCCGCGGGAATAATTCCTAGCAGTCAAAAAGAAGAATTGGAAAAGCAAATAATAGACTTTAACTTGCAAAGCGCCAAAATTCAAATCGAACTTGCGCAAACAGAGGAAGAGAACGCAATTCAAAATTTGAGGTCTATCGAATCCTTGATTGAAAACCTTACGATTCTAAGCCCAATGGATGGAATTGTCGGTCAATTGAATTGTGAATGCGGAGAAAGCGTTGTCCAAAACCAAAAATTGTTGACTGTCATCGAAATGGACGAGCCATACGCTGAAATCTCCCTGCAAGAAAAGGATTGTCAAAAAATTCAAATCGGTTCCCCCGCCCTTGTCAGCATAAATTCAATGAAAGAAGAACAAGAAAGCCGCGTGTCATTTATAAGTCCTCTTGCGGATTATGAAAGCGGAAATTTTAAGGTAAAAATTCCCTTAAAAAACGAAAAGCAAAAAATAAGGCTTGGAATGTTCGTTCAATGCTCGATAAAAACAAATGACAGCCAAAAAATTTTCCAGTTGCCCAAAGAGGCCGCCTTAAAAATTCAAGGAAACCAAGCGATTTTTTTTGGCGTTAAAAACGGATATTTATACGAGAAAAACTGTCCAATCGCATCAGAAAGTGAAAGTTTTATTTTTATAAAAAGCGGAATTGAAGAAGGAGAAACAATTGTTTTAAAAGCGAACGCCGCGCTAAAGGAAGGCCTTTATGTTAAATGCATTTAAGTTTTTTGCGATTTTAATAACGCTTGCGTGTATTTTTTCCTGCTCGTTAGTGTCGTTTGAAGATGCAAGCGCGAGCGTTTCTGTAGGTGAAAATCAAAATTATTACGAAGAAGAATTCGTGTTTTTTTCTTTTTCAGAGGATATAAATAAGACAATCGCGGAAAACTTCATCGTTATAAAAGAGGAAAACGCAAGCGTTGAAAAAGAAATGAAATGGTTCGGAAACACTTGTTTTGTAAAATCAAAAGGCGGATTTAAAAAAGGCTGCAAATATTCCGTCTCCCTTAAAGGCGCCTTGCCGGCAATTGGAGGAAATGTATTTCAATTGGATATACATCGCGAGTTCATTTTTGGAAATGAAAAAGATTTTTTTGAAATTACAACAATCGAAAGTCCTGTAACAAACAGCAAGGAAAAAAGCGCCCTTCTCTTTACTTTTAACAAGCCGGTAAACGCCGCCTCTTTTGAAAAAGCTTTTAACATAAGTCCAAGCCTCGATATTCGCAAAGATTTTTCGTTGGACAAACGCAAAGTTTCAGTAAGCGCGCAAAACAAGTGGAAAGCGAATCAATATTATTCTTGGACAATAGACGGCCTTTTGAGCGAAGACGGGGCAAAGACAATAAAAAATTATTCTGGTGAATTTATTGCCGCTCAAAAAAGCGATGAAGCTAAAGTCAAATGCGTTTGTCCATTTGTTAACCAGATTTTTTTTACAGATAAAAGCCTTGACAATCTTTGGCAAAAAGAACCAATAGGAATTATTTTTGATACCGAAATGAACTTTGAAAGCGTAAAAAAAGGCGTTTTGTTTTCACCTGCAATCGACGGGACTTGGAAACAAATTGACTCAAAGCATTTTGCCTTTAGCCCGTACGAAAATTATAAAATCGATCAAAAATACACAATGACAGTAAACAAAAATGTCGAAGACACGTTGGGAATAAAAATGAAAGAAGAAAAAAATTATTTTTTTACAATTCAAAATGAATTCATAAAGCTTGAAATTTTATGTGAAGGCAAAAAACTGAAAAAGGAAAAAATCAATCTTGTCGAAATCCAAGAGAACGAGCCCCTCTTTTTGGAAATTAGATTTTCGAAAGATTTGGCAAAAAAATCCATTGAAAATTTATGCGATGTAATTTCGATTGAAAGGTTCTTTCCTGAGTTTGCGGCGCCAGCAAGCATAACTTCCATCAGCCCGAGACAAACAAATTTGTCTTGGCTTTGGATTGAATGCAGGCATTTTGACTTGCCCTTAGACGACAAAGAATTTATTTACAAAATCAAGATTAAAGGGGGAAAAAAATTCATTTTTAACGAAGATGGAGAATATTTAAAGGAGGATGAATGCTTTTTAATTTCATTAAAAAAAGCCTTGTAGTTATTTGGGTTTTGACATTAGTTTCTTGCTCAGACTATTTTTTTAAGGATTTTAACGTTGAGAATTCATTTTTATTGGATGGAAAAGTTTACGCAAATTTTTCAGCCGCGATAGATGCGAACAGCGCCAGGCAATTTTTCTTATTTTCAAAAAATGCTTCCCCCGTTGAAGGAAAACTTATCACGCAGGAAAAACAAATAATTTTTGAACCCCTTGAAAAAATCGAAGGAAACAGTTCTTATAAAATTCAGGTTTTTGCGGGAGCAAAAGACATTATGGGAAACACATTGCAATTTGATTATTGCAATGAAATTATTTTTAAAAATGATTTGACTTGCCCCTTTGTCCAAGGAATTGACTTTTCAAACAATTTGATAAAAATTTCTTTTAACAAAAAAATTAACAAACAATCTTTTAATGACTGTTTTTCAATAATTCCGCAAAAAGATTTTGCGTGCGATTGGAACGACGATCAAAAAAATTTGCTGGTTTTATTAAAGGAAAAAAATCCTAGAAACAAAAAATTTTCCATAACAATTCAAAAAGGCTTAAAAGACTTGGACAATAATGAAATGCAAAATGACTTTTACTGGAATTGGCATCCTGAAAACAATGTCGAAGATTCCAATATTGAATTTTTGGGCAAAGAATGCGGGAAAGAAAATTTTCATGCAATAAAGGATATTTTTGAAAACGCGGATTTGTCAGAAGGACTTCTTCTAAGATTCAACAATGAAATAAATTCAGAGACATTGGAAAGTTGCATTGAAACAGAGCCAAGGCTTTCTATTTTGGTCGAAGCGGAATTGCCGTCAGAAGGAAAACACTGCAAAAATGCAAAGATAAAATTCTTGGAATATCCAAAATGGAACGAGGAATTTGAATTGCATGTCAGGAATGGAATCCAAGACATTAACGAAAACTATGTTCCCCAAAGAACAATAAAAATTAAAAACAACAGCAAAGAAAGGGAGCCGCCCCTCATTGAATTCATGGCGATGAAAATAAATGGAGACTGGGTAACTGTTGATAAAAACGAAAATTGGAAAAACATTAGTTTTCCGCTCATTGAATACCCTGAAGGCGTAGAAAAAAAACTGCCTTTGCGCTTTGTATTTTCCATAAGCAAATGTTCAAGTCAAATCGACAAAATATCCGCCATGGAAGCCCTGTCCATCCAAGGCAATTCGAGCGCGAACATAAATATTGTGTCTATAAATTCAAAGGCTGAAAACGACTTTATCCCAAACGAAGATTTTATTTTAAAGCCTTCAATCGCCGAAAAAATTTCCCAACTAAAATCGGACGGCAAAAAACTCTCTTTGATTGAGTGCGATTCAATTTTTAAAAATCGTTTGCAAAATGAAAAACCTGCATATGGAATAATTGAAGTTAAAATTTCCAAAGCCCTTAAAGACAATAAAGGTAACTTTATGGAGGAAGAAAAGCTTTTTAGCTTTAACAAAAATTAAATGAAAAAACTTTTGGATTTTTCGATAAAGCATCCAATTTCTGTTCTTATGTATTTTGCGCTGCTTCTACTTTTGGGAATAATAAGCATTTTTTTTATTAACGCAAGCCTTTTGCCTCAAACAAAAGACCGCTGGATATTCGTAAACGTTGAATACCAAGGCGTAAAAGCGAATGAAATAAGAAAGTTAATCGCAATTCCTCTAGAAGAAAATCTTAGCGGCTTAAAAAACATAAAAAACTGCGAGTCGCTTAGCCGAGACGGCTCATGCTCGATAAAAATTGAATTAAAATGGAATTCCGACTCAAGAAGGGCCATGCTTGAAACAAACGCTATAATAGATTCCGCTATGGAAAGCCTGCCAGAAGATTGCCCTCGGCCAATTGTTAAAAACGCAAGAGACAATTTTGGAAAAATTAAATTGCTTGTAATTCCAAAAAATCTAGACCTATTGGCAGCCTCCTCCTTTGCAAAAAATGAGTTGAAAAACAAATTTCTTAGCGTTGACGAATGCGCTGGAGCGGATTTTTTTGGCTTACGGGAAAAAATACTAAAAGTGATTGTTGATTACAAAATGTCAGCCTTTTATAATATTGGACTTGAAGACATAGCAAGTTCAATGAACGAGTCTAACTTTGACTATCCGGCAGGTTCCCTTGTGGATGGAGACAAGGAAATGCTTTTTAAAAGCGAAGGCGCTTACAAAAAACATTCAGACATTTTAAGCACTTTTATAAAAACAGAAAACGGAACGCTTAGCCTAAAGGACATCGCTAAAATTCAAGAAAGCCTGGAAAAAGAAAATGCATTCTGTTATTACAATGGGGAACCTTGCATAGAAGTGGACTTGTTTTGCAAAAAAAATAAAAATCCAATATGGTTCAGCCGGAAAATAAAAAAAATAGTCAAAGAAATAAATCAACAAGAATCTAATTGCAAAATACAAATTGCGGAAGACGGCGCTGAAGAAATAAAAAAAGTTTTGGCAAACCTTTTTGCCAGTTCCGCGGCGGGCATTTTAGTCACATTCGCTTTAATCTTGTTTTTCTTTAGGTCCGCAAAAATCGCAGGGCTTATCGCGACATCCATCCCCTTTTGCATTGTCTTTTCATTTTTGTCTTTGTGTATTTTCGGAAGAAGCGCTAACGTCATTTCGCTTACAGGAATAACAATATGCATTGGAATGGTTGTTGACAACAGCATTGTGGCGATAGAAAGCGCTTTGGATTGCGATAAAAATACCTCGAACTTTTTGTTAAGCCTAAAACAATCGATTGAAAAAATTCTTTTGACAAACAGCGCCTCTACAATCACAACCATAGTCGCTTTTGTTCCCATTTTTTTTATCGGAGGAATAATCGGCGAACTGTTTGTTGACTTGGGAATAAGCGTTTTGGCGGGAATGTTTTTTTCTTTGATTTATTCCTTTACGCTTTTGCCCGCGCTTTGCGTTTTATTTTTAGAAAAAGAAGTCAAAAATGCAAAAAAAATAAATTTAGAAAAAATTGAAAAAAAATATTTTTTGTTAATAAAGAAAACAAATAAAAGAAAAAATCTATGGCTTTTTGCAAGCCTTCTTTCATTGGCAATCGCTTTTCTTATTTTAGTCCCCATAAAGAAAGAATTGCAGGCAAAAAAAAATCAAAAGCATTTTACAGCTCAAATAAATTTTGGAGAAGGAAGCGACATTGATTTTTTGAAGAAGGAGGGAAAAAAATTAAGCCAAAAGATTTTGAAAGCGCAAGGAGTAAAAAGAGTCATCTGCAAATGTGGAATAGAAAAAAAAGATTTTGAGGCTTTGGCAAATCCAAAAAATTGCGTCGAAAGCGTTATTTTTTTTATTGAATGTGAAAAGGTAAAAAAATCAATTGACGAATGCAAGCGAATTTTCAATGAAATGAATTTAAATTTTTCGTTTGAAGAAGAAAACGATTTGATTTGCGAAAAACTTTCGATTAAAAGCCATTCGCTTTTTTTAGGGGACAAGCCAAGAGAATTGAACTTGGATGCGAAAAAATTTTTTAAAAACGATTTTTTTCCAAATTACTTTAAGAAAGAAAAAAAATTCATTTCCAACAAAAATTATATGAGGAAAAACAATTTAAGCCCATTGGAGCTTTCAAAAGCGCTAAAAAATTCTTTTGACGGCTGTCAAACATTTCCCTTTTACGAAGACGGAGAGGAAATAAAAATGCAAGTTCAGTACAAAGACAACGAATTCGCCAAAAGCCAAAATTTGAATTCGCTTAAAGCATTTGGAAAAAAATCACAAATCAGTTTGGGAACACTGGGCCATTGGGAAGACGTTTGCGAGGAAAGTCTATTTTACAGAAGAAACGGCAAGGACGCTAAAATCATTTTAGAAAAAGACGCGAAAAAGATTTTAAAAACTGAAAAAGAAAAGTTGATTTTTTTAGGCAAAGAAAACGCTTATGACTTTTTAAAGAACGCGATTTTTTTAATGGCAATATCCTTCATCTTGCTATATTGCCTTTTGGGAGCGCAAACAGAATCCTTTATAAAGCCCTTGATTTATTTTGTCGCGTTGCCTTCAGCGCTTATGGGCGCCTCGATTTTTTTGGCGATATTCAGGTCGTCGCTTAACATAAATTCCGCAATGGCCTTTGCGGCGCTTCTAGGAATGTCCGTCAACAATTCCATCATTTTGAGCGAGGGAGGAAGCAAAAAGTTTTCCTCCGCCCTAATAACAACCTTGACTTCCATAGCGTCATTAATCCCCTTTGCGATTGATCCATTCAACAGGAATCCGCAAAGCTCTTTGGCGCTTGCGCTGTGCGGGGGACTTTTATTTTCAGCAGCCGCCTCATTTATTTTGATACCAAACATTCAGGAGAGGAAAAAATGAAAGCCTTTATGCCAAGGAAAAAAGCTTTTTTTATTTTGGCGGCTCTTGCAGTTTTAAGCCTTTATTCACTAAAAAACCTGAATGTAACTAGCGTTCCGGCCAGCGCCCAAGAAGACTTTTCAATTGAAATAAACTGGTTTGGAATGGACGCAGAAAAAATCGAAAGAACTTTGGCCATTCCATTGGAAGAAAAAATTCGCCAAATGGAAGATTTGACCAAAATCACCTTTATCTGCGAATATTCAAAATGCGCCGCAAGCCTTTCTTTTTCAAAAGGCAAAGAAAGCCATTTTTTCGCCTTGTCAGACCTTCTTGAAAAATTCAGCCAAGGCCTACCCTCTGACGTTCAAAAGCCCCAAATTTATGAAAACTCAAGCAGCGCTAAATGGGTCTTTACGGCGGCTTTTGACGCAAAAAAACATTCTCTAAAAGAGATAGAAAAAAAATTAAAAGGCCCTTTGCAAAAGATTCCAGGAACAAGCCAAGTAGTTTTTTTTGGCGGAGAAACTGAGGAAATTCACTTGGCCTTTAACGACAAGGCGCTTTCGAGCAAAAAAGAAAAGCCATGGAATTTGGCCGCTTATTTGCAGGAACAAAACGCCAGCCAACTTTTTGGAAAAAACATGGCATATCATTCCAAAAGCGACAAACTGTGGGAAATCAATCAAAATCACAAGGCTTCCCCTTTCGCCTACGCAAAAATCGGCTTTAAGGAAAAAGACTCCTTTGCGAGAATTGACGGCAAAGAATGCCTTTTGGTTAGCGTGAAAAGTTCGTCTGAAAGCCAAAACATAAAGATTTCAAAATTGGCGAGAAAAATCATAAAAAAAGAGTTTCCTGATAAAAGCGATTGGAAAATCACTTTTGACAACGGCAAAGAGCAGGAAAAAGCCCTTTTAAAAATCATCAGCGCGTTTTTCCAAAGCGTCGCGGCCCTTTCCCTAACGGTTTGGATTTTTTACAAATCGTTAAGAACCGCCCTTGCGCTTTTGTTATGGACCGGCCTTGACTTGCTCTTTACCCTTGCCGTCATCAGCGCCATAAAAATGCCATTGGACAGCGCCACAATCAGCGGACTGACAATTTCATTGGGCTTGATTTGCGACGCGGCCCTATATATGGCTGACGATTGCGAGCCTTCAATTTCCGCAATGGCAATTTCAGCCCTGACAAGTGTTTGCGCCTTGATTCCCTTGTTTGCTTTAGACAAATTCTCTCCGGGAATAAAAGGCCTAAGCCTTGCAAGCGCCTTGACCATAACCTTGTCCGCTTTTTTGGCGATTTTATTTTTGCCGCTTTTTTTCACCAGAAAAAAGGGCGCTGAAAATAGAATCATCCTAAACTTGTCTACTTTATTGGACAAATCGCCTAGAAACCTTCTAAGATTGTCATATTTTTTATACATTTTAACTGGAATTTTCATCTTTTTTTTGCCAAAAAAACTTTCAAACAGCCAAGATTATTCTCGCGTTTACGCTCAAGTCGAATGGCCTTGTGAAAAAAGCGCGAAATCCATTGACGAGGAATTGGAAACTTTCATACCAAAACTGATGGAAATAAAAGGCGTTCAATTGGTTCAGACAGAGGCGAAAAGATCTTGCGCCGAAATTAACGTCGCGTTAAAAAACAGGCGGCAAAAAGAGGCTGTTTCAAGGGAAATGTTAAAAGCCGGGCAAAGCCTAACTGGAAGCCTTTACATTCCCCTTTGCGGGCCAAAAAACAAAATCGTTCAGACTATGCAAATTTCCGTTTTGGGAAAAGAAAGCTCTCTCTGCCGCAAGTTCTGCAAGGAAGCCGCGAACAAGGCCTTGAGCCGGAATTATTTTATAAAGAAAAAAGCCCAGGCTGTCTTTCACTTTAAGGACGAAGAAAGGATTTACGTTGCAAATCCAAACAAGATTCTTTTGGCAAAAAATGGGCTTTCATGCCAGGACTTGGCGCATTTTTTACGCTGGAACCTTTTTGGCGCGATTGTTCAAAAAAACCGTTCCGAAGGCTTTGTCCAAGACGTTAGAATAGGAAACGAGAACTGCTCTTTTGGGAAGGCTTCGTTGGACTCTCTTTCAAAACTGCAAATCGATGGAATCTCCGCCAAGTCTTTTTTTGAAATTGTGTCGGAAAAACGGCCTGAAAAAATCTACAGGCAAAATGGAAACAGGTCTGCCTCTTGGACGCTCGAAGTTGAAAGCAAAGAATCAAGCAAAGCGTTTAAAGAGCTAAAAAAAGCCTTAAAAGCCACGAGCCTTCCAGACGGATATTTTTTTTCATTGCCAAAAGAATACGAAAATCTAAACGAAAATTACGCGCTGATAGTTTTTACATTCGCGCTTTCTATCATTGCGATTTTTCTATTGATTGCCGGTCAATGCGAAAGGCCGTCCGACGCCTTAAAAGCCGCCTTGACGATTCCGCTTTCAATTTTCTTGCCCTTGTTCATTCGTTTTATAAGCCGAAGCCCTTTAAAGACAGGAGACGCGGTTGCCATGGTTTTTGTGTCCGGCATTTGCGTCAACAACGCCCTTTACATTCTGAATGAATGGAATTTGAGAAAAAGAAAAGACGCGTTTTTGGCGGCCAAAAATCTTTTAAAAAGCCTTTTGTCTTCCACGGGAACAAGCATGGCGGCCGCCTTGCCCGTTATTTTCAACGCGGGAGGAAGCTTTTCCGGCGACCTTGCGTTTTTCACTTTTTTCGGCAGCCTAGGCTCCCTTGCTTCCTCTCTGTTTATATTCCCCTTGATGCTTGAAAAAAAAGGCGCCCCGCCTGAATGCGAAGCGCCCAAAAGAAAAGGATTTAGGAAAAGGCTTATTTGGCCTCGCCTTCCTTGTTCTGAGGAATTATCAAGTTGAGCAAGATTCCGACAACGGTTGCCAAAGCCACTCCGCCAAGGGAGAACTTGAAGTCGCCGATCATG
>JAILDQ010000047.1 GCA_024689365.1 Treponema sp.
TGACCAAAGCGCGCGTCTTTCCGCTTCCCGCTCCAGCCAACACTCGAATGTGGCCTTCCGTGCTTTGAACCGCGTCAAGCTGTTCTTCATTCAGTTTTGAAAAAATGTCGGCTTCTTTCTTGGGCATAAAAAGATTTTAGCTTATTTCATTCATTTTTTCTAGAGTCAAAACAACCTAGAAAAAACGCCCGCAAATGCTAAAATATTTTCATGAACAAAAAGAAATGCATGATTGCCCTTGCGATAATCGCTCCGCTCGCGCTTGCCGCATCGCTTGCCATTGAGCGTTCGATAAACCCAACCTTTCTAAATGATTTGTCGCCCACTTAAATGAACTAGAAAAGCTTTCCGCCACAGAACGGGCTTTGGTTCTAAGCTTAATGAAAACCATTAACGCCGCGCACAAAAACTAATCCTTTGCAAAACACCAAAAATCCGGTATACTACCCTCATGTCCAACTTTACAATAAAACACAACGAGCTTACCGCGGAGCAGTTCCGCTATCTTTGGGAATCGGTTTGGGGAGAGCCGCCAACGCTGGAGCAAACGGCGCTTGCGATGAAGAACACGCTCTTTCGCGTTTCGATTTTTGACGGAGAGAAAATCGTCGCTATGGCGCGGACGATTGGCGACAAGGGCTTGTGCTATTACATAAAGGACGTCATCGTTCACCCCGGTTGGCAAAAGAAAGGCTTGGGGAAAATTTTGATTCAGGAGATTCTAAAATACATCGACGCAAACGGGACGCCGGGCACGCAAATCTTTGTGGAACTTTGCGCGATGCCTGACAAGATTCCCTTTTACCAAAAGTTTGGCTTTGAAGCCAACGAGGCGCAGCGCCTAAGAATAATGTACAAAGTGGATGGAACAAAATCATGCTAGAAAATTTAATCATACGACAGGAAACGCCCGCCGACTATAAAAGCGCGGAACTTATGACGATGCGAAGTTTTTGGAACAAGTATTGGCCGGGTTGCAGCGAGCATTTCCTTGTCAGAATCATTCGCGAGTCCAACGATTATCTTCCAGAACTTAGCCGCGTGGCGGAACTTGGCAACAAAATTGTCGGAGCGGTTTACTACACGCGCGCCTGGATTGACGACGGAAGCGACGTTCAGTTTATATGGAAGAGGAACGGCGAATCAAAAATCACGAAAGTTTTTAAAAACTTGCTTTAAGGAACAATGAAAGACTATATTCTGCTTTTGCCAATAATTTTTATTTTTCACGACATGGAAGAAATAATCGGCTTTGGCATCTTCTTTAAAAAGAACCCCGACTTGTTTGAGCGATTTCCAAAAGTCACGGCCCCTTACCGAAACTTTAGTACGGCGGGCTTCGCACTTGCGGTCTACGAGGAATTCATTCCGTTTTTTGGAGTGAGCCTTTTAGCCTATTATTTTCCAAACGACATTCTTTACGGATTGTGGTTTGGAATTTTCCTTTCGCTCGCCGCGCATCTTTTGGTTCATATCGGCCACGCGCTTTACATTAAAAAATACATTCCCTGCGTGGCAACCAGCGTAATTTGCCTTCCTGTAAGCGCCGCGATTATTTACAAGTGCGCGAAGCTCATTACGTTCAACGCCGTGACCATAATTTGCATTTTCGCCGCCTTTGTCCTTATGATTGTAAACTTAAAGTTCGCGCATTTTCTTATGCATTGGTTCAACAAAAAATAATCTTGCGCCGTCCGCGTTTTAGCGCTAGTATAGCCCTATGAACAAAAACGAACTTCTCAAATTCATAGACGACAATCGCGCTGAATGCGTTCAGCTTGAAAAAATTCTTACTTCCCACAAAGCCTTGGCCCCAGAAAACGGCGGAGACGGCGAATGGGAAAAATGCGCGGCGCTGGAAGATTTTTTGCGCTCTCACGGAATCACAAATCTTGAACGCTTTGACGCGCCTGACGAACGAGCCCTTCACGGAAGACGGCCAAACTTGGTGGCGACAATCCCCGGAAAAAAGGACGACTACAAAATCTGGGTCATCGCCCACCTTGACGTTGTTCCTGTCGGAAACTTAGCTGACTGGAAGACCGACCCTTGGACTCTTGTGGAAAAAGACGGAAAGCTTTTTGGCCGCGGAGTTGAGGACGACCAGCAAGGCTTGTGTTCCGCCTTTGCCGCCGCCTGGGCTTTTGTGGCAAACAAGGTTCAGCCGGAACGAACGATAAAACTTTTGTTCGCGGCCGACGAAGAAGTTGGAAGCAAGTACGGCATGATTTGGCTCTTGCAAAAACATCCGGAACTTTTTGACAAAAAGGATTTTTTCTTGATTCCAGACGGCGGCGATTCAGAAGGCCGAACAATCGAAGTGGCGGAAAAAAATGTCTTGTGGCTTGAGTTCACCGTTCAAGGAATTCAAACCCACGGCTCTCGGCCAGACCAAGGCCTTAACGCTTGCTTTGTCGCAAACCGTTTTAGCATGACCCTTTACGATTCGCTTCACAAAGAATTTAACGCAAGCGACCAATTGTTCGAGCCCGCGTCCTCAACTTTTGAACCGACCAAGCGAGCGGCCAACGTTGACGGCGTGAACATCATTCCAGGAAAAGAAACTTTTTGCTTTGACTGCAGGATTCTTCCCCGCTACAAAAATCAAGAAGTCCTAAAAAAAATCGACGAGTTAATCGCTGAAGAAGAAGCGAAAAGCGGAGCGAAAATTTCTTACACGCTTTTGCAAAACGCAGAGTCAAAGGCGACCGATAAAAATTCACCTGTGGTAAAAGCGCTCGCTTGCGCAATCAAAGAAGCGCACGGGATAGACGCAAAGACAATCGGAATTGGCGGAGGAACAGTCGCCGCCGAGCTTAGAAACCTTGGCTACGATTGCGTCGTTTGGAGCACCCTTGACGAAATGGCCCACATGCCAAATGAATATTGCGTTGTGGACAACTTGATCAAGGACGCAAAGACGCTCGCGTTGATGTTTGCCGCGGCTGCATTTTAGACTTGCGGCCGTTCTTCGC